>JAJYCZ010000150.1 GCA_021777915.1 Pseudomonadota bacterium
CGCGCCGCCTGCTGGACCTGCGCGCCGACAACGCCTGACGCGAAAAGCCAAACCCGCTTCCTGCGGGCGGTGCGGGATTACTCCAATGCGCCGGGCAAAAAACTTCCCGCGGGCGCGACCTGGTTCGACAATGCCGGGCTCATTCATGGGCGCGGCGGCGGCGCTTTTCTGACCGGCGACCTCTGCCCGTCGCATCGTCCGCTCGACCGCGCTTTCCTGAGGTCGCTGGAAGGCGGCGGCGGGACCCCGATCGCGCTTGCGATCAGCGGGCTATGGATCAGGCAGCACGCGGAAGATTTTCTCTGGCTGCGGCGCGAGAAGGCGGAAAAGCGGCTCGGCATCGCCTTCGTCAACCATTCCGACCGCCATCCCTACCGTCCGGGACTGGCCGACGCCCACAATTATCTGCTCATGCCAGACGTGGACATGCGGCAGGAAATTCTGGGGGTCGAGCGGCTGCTGATCGCCAATGGCCAAGTCCCCAGCGTTTTTTTCCGCTTTCCGGGGCTGATTTCCGACCGCGTCACGATGGACGTCGTGCGCGACGCTTTTCTGATTCCCCTGGGCGCCCAGTCCTGGCTCGCCTTGACGCCGGTCGCGCCGCAAGGCGCGATCATCCTGGTCCATCCCAATGGCAACGAGCCATTCGGCCTGAATGTCTTCGAGCGTCTGCGCCGCGCCGGGAAATTGCCGGCGCCCTACCGCCCGATCAACGAGGCGCCATAAAAAAGAACCCGCGCGGGGCGGGTCCTTTCCACTTCCATCCCCGGACCTGGATCAGCCGCAGAAGACAACCTTCCTTTTCGTCGCGCCTTGCGCGGATTTGTCGCCGATCAGGTGATTTTCGGACATCGCATGCGGGTTGGCTTCGCATTGATCGACGCGCGCCTCCTGCCGCGCCGATTGACCATCGGGCGCGAAAGACTGCGACGGCAAGGCGTTCTGCTCCAGGGCGACGGCGAGAACGATCGCCGCCGGATCGTGGCGCGCGGCCCCTTTCTGCCCCGCGGCATGGGTGGCGACGAAAGCCAAACCCGAGCCCAAAGCGAAAACGAGGCTAAAACGAAGCATTTGCCGTTCCAATCCCTGCATGGCCAGCCCTCCCTGAATACGAACCTCCGGGAGTTGAAACGCAGCAGTTGCAAAAAAGTTCAAAAAAATTTTGTCGTGGCCTATTTGCAACGCTTTTTTAACCTTTATGCTCGCGGCGGCGCAAGTCGGCGAGGGCCAGAGCAAGCGAATGACGCCAGAAATAGCCGTCAGAACAAAAGGAAGAACAAATGCGGCGATTCAGCCGCGCGGTTGGCTGGCGGTCTGCGACGACCATGCCGCGCGCCTCGTCGACCATTCCGCCAATTTTACCGATCTGTTCCCGGCCCGCGCGGACGGATTTTTCGGCCTTGCCTTGCGGGATCTCGTTGGTTCCGCGACGGCCCATCTTCTGCGCAACGGTCTGTCGCGCGCCGGCGAGGCGCCGCGCCCGATCCTGGCGCCCCGCCAGCCCATAGTCGGCCTTCCCGGCCTTTACGATTTCGCTGTCCATGCGGCGGGCGAACTGACCGTCATCGAATTCGAGACCGCCGCCGAGGCCGATCCTTTCGCGCTGGACCGCCTTCGCGCTCTGATCGACCGGTTGACGACGGCGCGGGGCCTGAATCGGTTGACGACCATGGCGGCGCGGCTCATCCAGGCCATGCTGCAATGGGATTGCGTCACTATCCTGCGCCTGGACCCCGGCGGCCCGCGCGTCCTCGCCCAGCAGAAACGGCTGACCTGGCCGGACGCCGAGGCCAACGCACATCTTTGCGCCGATCTCCCGGAAAAAGCGCTGGCCGACCTCCGCGCGGCGCGGCTGCGCTTCGTCGCCGACGTGGCCGCCGCGCCGGTGGCTTTGGCCGGCGACAGCCGGCCGGATCTCGGCATGGCTTTCCTGCGCGCCGCGTCGCAGGACGAAGTTTTCCGTGCGCGCGCCGCGGGATTCGCCGCGTTTCTGGAGTTGCCGATTCGTGTCGAAGGAGAGTTATGGGGCGTTTTGCTCGCGCATGATCGCGCAGCGAGAAAAATGACGATCGACGAACGCGCGGTTTTCGACCTGTTCGGCGATTATTTCTCGCTGGCGGTCCAGGCGGAACTGGCGCGCGAGGCCGCCGACGAATTCCGCCGCCGGCACGCGCTTTGACGCCGTTTCCACAAGCTTGCTTCGCAGTCCGCGGAAAGGCTCAAGCGGCGGCGCCGCAGCACTTCTTGTATTTCTTGCCCGATCCGCAGGGGCAGGGGTCGTTGCGGCCGGGCTGCGGCCCGCGCACGACAGTCTCGCCCTTCATCGGCAATTCCCTGGCGAAGCGCCAGCGCCCTTCGCCGTCGCGCTGGAACAGCGAGCGCTCGCGATGGGCGAGCTTTTTTCCGTCGCGGTTGAAATGGGCCGTGAAGGTCACCACGCCGGTCGAATCGCTGGTCGCGCCGCCTTCGGTCGCGACGATGGCGAGGCCGAGCCATTCCGATTTCTTCGCCCAGTCGCTGGTCGCCGCGCGGTCGAAATCATGGCGTTGGTCCTCGGCGAGGGTCTCGAAAAGATAATCGATATCGGCGGTCGCGAAGGCGCTGTAGCGCGAGCGCATCAAGGCTTCCGCCGTCGGCGGGTATTTCTCGCGCGCGAGATAGGGGCCGCAGCAGGCGGAAAACGCCAGCTTGTCTTGCGCGTCGGCGCGGCAGGGGCAGATGTCCTCGGTCATGACGCGGCTTTTAGCCGATTTCGCGCGCTATGCAATCACGAGAACAGGCCGGAAGGCTCATTTCGCCTTGTTGAAGCCGTCGGTGGGCAGATCGCCGTAAGGAGACGGCGTGGCGGGCGCCGGCGTGGCGACAGATTGCATGGCGGGCGGCGCGAGGGCGGCGGGCTGTTGCGAAGCGGACGGGCCCTCGGGCGCCGGCGCGGTTTCGGCGGGGGGCTGCCCGGGCGCGGGCTGGCCCTTGGCCGCGCCGTCCGCCCCGGCCGTGGGCTTGTCCTGAGGCGGAATCGGGCCGTGGTAGATGCCGAGCCTGGCCGCCTCCGCCTTGTCGATGCATTTGTTTTTTGACTTCCACCGGAATTGGCCGCGCGAACATGCCGTCGCCGCGGCCGCAGCCGCATGGGTCGCGGCCGGCGCAGCTTGTGTCGCGGCCGGGGCCGCGAGCGCCGCGCCTGGATTCGCGAGCGCCACCACGAGGCCCGAGGCCGCGATGTGGGTCCAGAAAGCGCGCCGACGCGCAAAGGAAAGGTAAAAAGCTTGTCTCATTCGATCCGAAACCGCGCAAACCACGCCTTGTCGCAAGTAGAGGTGACCGAAATGTGGCCGATTCGTCAAGCGATTCGCGCCGCCCGCTCTTGCCTTTTCGCCGCGTGGGCCGCATAGGGCGCGTCAAATCCCACCTCCAAATCCCGCCTGAACAAAAGCGAGCTTCTCCATGGGTTTCAAATGCGGCATCGTCGGTCTGCCCAACGTCGGCAAGTCGACCTTGTTCAATGCGCTGACGCAGACCGCCGCGGCCCAGGCCGCCAATTATCCCTTCTGCACCATCGAGCCCAATGTCGGCGACGTCGCGGTGCCGGACGAGCGCCTCGACGCGCTGGCGAAAATCGCCGGCTCGAAGGAGATCATCCCGACCCGGCTGACCTTCGTCGATATCGCCGGGCTGGTGCGCGGCGCCTCCAGGGGCGAGGGCCTCGGCAACCAGTTTCTCGCCAATATCCGCGAATGCGACGCCATCGCCCATGTCGTGCGCTGTTTCGAGGACGGCGACATCACCCATGTCGAAGGCGGCGTCGATCCGATCCGCGACATCGAGACCATCGAGACCGAGCTGATGCTGGCCGATCTCGAATCGCTGGAAAAGCGCGTGGTCAATCTGGAAAAGAAGGCGCGCGGCGGCGACAAGGACTCCAAAGAGCTGCTCGACCTCGTCAACCGCTGCCTCGTCCTGCTGCGCGAGGGCAAGCCGGCGCGCGCGGCGGACATTTCGGCCGACGAGCGCGGGACATTCGCGCAGCTCGGCCTGCTGTCGTCCAAGCCCGTGCTTTATGTCTGCAATGTCGAGGAAACGGCCGCCGACCTGGGCAACGACTTTTCGAAAATGGTCTTTGCCCGCGCGGCGGAGGAAGGTGAGGTCGCGGTAGTGGTCTCGGCCAAGATCGAGAGCGAGATCGCGGTCATGGCCGCCGAGGACCAGAAGGATTTTCTTGAAGCCGTGGGGCTGATGGAGCCCGGCCTCAATCGCGTGATCCGCGCGGGCTATGGCCTGCTGCATCTGATCACTTATTTCACCGTCGGCCCCAAGGAGGCCCGCGCCTGGACCATCGAAAAGGGCACAAAAGCCCCGGCGGCGGCGGGCGTGATCCACAGCGATTTCGAGAAGGGTTTTATCCGCGCCGAAACGATCGCCTATGATGATTTTATCGCCTGCAAGGGCGAGGCGGGCGCGCGCGAGGCCGGGAAATTCCGGCTCGAAGGCAAGGATTACTTGGTGGCTGACGGAGACGTGCTCCATTTCCGCTTCGCCAACTGACGTTTATCTCGGCGATCCGCCAAAAAGCGCCGCCGCGAAAATCCCTTGAGGATTTTCGCGGCGGGCGAATTCTTTTCGACGTTCGGGATCAGCCCTCTTCGTCCGTCTCGATGTCGCCGTCGATCAGGTCCGACACGTCGTCGTTATCTTCCTCTTCTTCTTCGAGGAAGGTGTCGTCGGCCGTGTCGTCGCCGAGATCGACATCGTCTTCGACGACAGTGGCGGCCTTGTCCTCCGAGGCTTCGGCGTCTTCAAGCGAGACCAGTTCCGGCCCGGTCTCGGGCCGATCGGACTCTTCGTCGTCAGCCGCCACGGCGCGGGACGCCGCACGGGCGACAACCGGAGCCTGGAAAGTCGCGCCGCATTTCGGGCAGAGGATGGGATCGCGGTTGAGATCGAAGAATTTCGCTCCGCAATTCTGACACTGCCTTTTGCTGCCGAGTTCCGGTTTCGCCACGTTCGCTATCCTCTTGATCGTTTTCCGCCAGCGGGCTGCGCGGTCGAGAACTGTCGGACGGTGGGGTTATTCGCGTGGCGATCCGCTGTCAATCGGTTTCGATGCGGAAAACGTCGTTCTTTGGCGTCTTCGCCGCGAGCGGGCGCGCTCAGCGCTCCAGTTCGGAATCCCAGTACAGGAAATCGTTCCAGGTCTTGTGCAGTTCGCTGTTGGCCTGGGGCAGCCTGCGCGCGATCAAGTCCAGCTGATAGGGTGTCGGCGCGAAGGGCGCGCGCTTCAGTTTCAGCCCGGCCTGTTTCGCGGTCATGTCGGCCTTGAGCAGATTGTCGCGCTGGCAGCAGGTCACGATATTGGCCCAGGTGGTCGCGCCGCCCCTGGAGCGGGGAAGGACATGATCGAAGGTCAGATCCCTGGCCAGGGCCTTCTCGCCGCAATATTGGCAGGTGAATTCGTCGCGCAGGAAGACATGATAGCGGGTGAAAGCCACGGTCTTGCGGCGGTGATAGGTCTTGAGCGCGACGACGGAGGGGACCTCGAAGGATTGGGTGGCGGAGCGCACGACCACGTCTTCATAGGTCGCGATCGGATTGACCCGGCCCTTGATCAGCGCGACCAGCGCGTCCTGCCAGCTCCATATCGACAGAGGCGCCCAGCTCACCGGCTGCATGTCGGCGTTGAGGACAAGGGTGCGCAGATTGGCGATGGCCGCGTTCATGCGCGCCTCCGTGAAGCGATCGCGAATCGCGCGCGGCGGCCGAGGCGGCGTTCGGAGGGAGAAAGGATTTGCCGGGGCGCGGCGCCGTAGCCCGCTGTTTCCGCATCGGACGCTACGCGGCGCCTATGCAGAAACGCGGCGGTCACGCCGCCCTCCCTTTCCTGAGAGGCGCAGCCGGAGGGGTTGACTCCGACGGCGAGCGCGCGGCTCCGGGCGGAAGCCGCCGCGCATGTTCCCGCCGAGCGTGACCCTTCATTGGCCCTCTCCTCAGAAAACGACTCGAAAGCCGAGCCGATTTTCAGGCGCGGATAATCTATATGCCGGATGACGCCCTTGTGAAGGCGCCTCCGGTCTTTTTCGAAAAAGCGATCGTCTTATCGCGTCGGGATCGGGGTTCCGCTGCGATAGTCGTAAAAGCCGCGCTGGGTTTTCCGGCCGAGCCAGCCCGCCTCGACATATTTCACCAGCAGGGGACAGGGCCGGTATTTCGAATCGGCGAGTCCTTCATGCAGAACCTGCATGATCGACAGGCAGGTGTCGAGGCCGATGAAATCGGCGAGCTGCAGCGGGCCCATCGGGTGGTTGGCGCCCAGGCGCATGGCCGTGTCGATGGCGTCAACCGTCCCGACGCCCTCATAAAGCGTGTAGATCGCTTCGTTGATCATCGGCAGCAGGATGCGGTTGACGATGAAGGCGGGGAAGTCCTCCGACACCGTCACCGTCTTGTGCAGCGACTCGATAAAGGTCCGGGCGGCGGCGAAGGTTTCGTCGTCGGTGGCGATGCCGCGAATCAGTTCGACGAGCTGCATCCGGGGCACCGGATTCATGAAATGAATGCCGATGAAGCGATTCGGCCGGTTGGTCGTCGAGGCGAGCCTGGTGATCGAGATCGACGACGTATTGGTCGCGATGATCGCGCCTTCCTTGAGCGGCAGACAGACGTCCGACAGGATCTTGCGCTTGACTTCCTCATCCTCGGTCGCCGCCTCGATGACGAGATCGCAGGAAGCCAGATCGTCGAAGGTCTTGGCGGGCTTGATCCGGGCGAGCGCCGCCGCTTTTTCGGCCGCCGTCATGGCCTCGCGCTCGACCAGACGGCTCAGGCTCGCGTCGACCTTGCCGATCGCCGTCTGAATCCGGCTTTCGGAGATGTCGTGCAGAAGGACCTCGAAGCCGCCCGACGCGCTGACCTGCGAGATCCCGCTGCCCATCTGGCCCGCTCCGACCACGCCGATTTTACGAATTTCGAAAGTCATGACCATTTCCCGAGCGGCGTGAGTGAACGGCGGCGATCATAAGCCACAATCGCCGCCGCCGCATTGCTTCTATTTGCCGATCTTGGCAAGCTCGTCCTTGAGTTCGGGCAGGGCGGCATAGAGATCGGCGACCAGGCCGTAGTCGGCGACCTGGAAGATCGGGGCCTCTTCATCCTTGTTGATGGCGACGATGACCTTGGAATCCTTCATGCCGGCGAGATGCTGGATCGCGCCCGAAATGCCGACGGCGATGTAAAGCTCGGGCGCCACCACCTTGCCGGTCTGCCCGACCTGCCAGTCGTTCGGCGCATAGCCGGCGTCGACCGCCGCGCGCGAGGCGCCCATGGCCGCGCCGAGCTGGTCGGCGATCGGCTCGATGAACGTCTTGAAATTCTCGGCGTTCTGCATCGCGCGGCCGCCGGAAATGATGATTTTCGCCGAGGTCAGCTCCGGGCGGTCGGAAACCGCCAGGGCCTCGCTCTTGAACGCCGACATGCCAGCGTCCGCGGCCGGGTTGACCGCCTCGACCGGAGCCGAGCCGCCTTCGCCGGTCGCGGCGAAGGTCGAGGTCCGCACCGTGATGACCTTTTTCGCGTCGCTGGCCTGAACCGTCTGGACGGCGTTGCCGGCATAGATCGGCCGCTCGAACGTGTCGGGCGAGATCACCCTGGTGATTTCCGACACCTGCGCGACATCGAGCAGCGCCGCCACGCGCGGCAGCGCATTCTTGCCGGTCGAAGTCGCCGGCGCGACGATCGCGTCATAATTCGGGGCGAGCGCGACGATGAGATCGGCGAGCGGCTCGGCCATGCCGTGGGCAAAGGCGTCGCCGGACACCGTCAGCACCTTTTCGACGCCCGCGAGTTTTGACGCGGCCTGCGCCGCTTCGTGGCCGCCGGCCACCAGGATATGCACCGGGCCGCCGAGCGCCGACGCCGCGGTCAAGGCCTTGGCGGTGGCGTCGTTGAGATGGCCGCCATGAACTTCGGCAAGGAGAAGAGTGGTCATCAGAACGCCCCCGCGTCTTTCAGTTTCGCGACCAGCTCGGCGACCGAGCCCACTTTCACGCCGGCCTTGCGGGTCGGCGGCTCGGCGGTCTTGAGCACTTTCAGACGCGGCGCGACGTCCACCCCATAATCCGCCGGAGTTTTCTCCGCGATCGGCTTTTTCTTGGCCTTCATGATATTGGGCAGGGACGCGTAGCGCGGCTCGTTGAGGCGCAGGTCGGTGGTCACCACCGCCGGCAGCTTGAGCGTCACGGTCTGCAAGCCGCCATCGACCTCGCGGGTCACGTCCGCCGAGCCGTCAGCGAGTTCGACCTTGGAGGCGAAGGTTCCCTGGCCCCAGCCAAGCAGAGCGGCGAGCATCTGGCCGGTCTGGTTGGAATCGTCGTCGATCGCCTGCTTGCCGAGGATGATCAGGCCGGGCTGTTCTTCCGCAGCGACGGCCTTGAGGATCTTGGCGACCGCCAAAGGCTCGACGGTCTCGTCGGTCTTGACCAAGATTCCGCGGTCGGCGCCCATGGCGAGGCCGGTGCGCAAGGTTTCGGTCGCTTGCTGCGGGCCGATGGAAACGACGATGATCTCGGTCGCCTTGCCGGCTTCCTTCAGCCGGAGCGCCTCTTCGACCGCGATTTCGTCGAACGGGTTCATCGACATTTTGACATTGGCGAGCTCGACGCCCGTCCCGTCCGTCTTCACCCTGATCTTCACGTTATAATCGACAACCCGTTTCACGGGCACGAGGATTTTCATCG
>JAJYCZ010000151.1 GCA_021777915.1 Pseudomonadota bacterium
CGCGACCGGTGGTCGGCGAGGGCCTCAGAGGCATGATCTGGACGGTGCTGATCGCGGATGTCGCCCGTTTCGACCCGGCCCTGCTCAATCTCGCCTTCGTCTTCCTGATGCTCGGCTATGGCACCAAGGTGGGGCTCGCGCCGCTCCACGCCTGGCTGCCCGACGCCCATGCCGAAGGCCCGACGCCAATCTCGGCGGTGCTCTCGGGCCTTCTGCTCAATGTCGCGCTCTACGCCGTGCTGCGCTTCAAGCTGCTGATGGCGGCCAATCCGGGCGCCATCGCGCCGGGACCGCTGATGATGACGCTTGGCCTGCTGTCGCTGGTCTTCGCGGCTTTCATGCTCTACCGGCGCGGCGACATCAAACGGCTGTTCGCCTATTCGTCGATCGAACATATGGGCATCATCGTCTTCGCCTTCGGCATGGGCGGCGCCCTGGCCAATTTCGCCGGCCTTCTGCACATGGCCATGCACAGCCTGACCAAATCGGCGATCTTTTTCGCCGTCGGCCAGGTGGCGCAGGTCAAGGGCACGCAGCAGATCGCCGACATTCGCGGCCTGACCGCGAGCCATCCGTTTCTCGGCTGGGCTCTGGTGGTGGGCGTCGTCGCCATCATCGGCATGCCGCCGGGCGGCATGTTCATGAGCGAGTTCCTGATCGTCACATCCGCCGTCGCCCATGCGCCGGCCTTGGCCGCCGTGCTGGTTTTCGGTCTCGCCGTCGCCTTTGGCGCGCTCATGCTGCGGCTGCACGGCATGGCTTTCGGCGAACCTCGGGGTTCGACGCAGCCGGCCAACGCCTCCTATCTGCCGATGGTCCTTCATCTCGCGCCGGTGCTGGTCGCCGGCGTCTTCCTGCCGCCGCCGCTGGTCGCCTGGTTCCAGCATATCGCGGCTTTGCTGCATTGACCGGGGGTCCGATGACCGTCACCGACGCTTTCGAGGCGCTGCCGCCGGTTCCGGGCGCAAAACCCTGGCCCCGACGGGTGGTTGACGCCGAAATCTGGCGGGCGCTGGCGCAAAGCCTCGCCGCCGGCGAACGGACCCTGCTCGGCCTGTGGGGTGACGACGGCTCCGTGCATATGGCCCTGCTTGACGAGCCGTCGGGCGTCGCGATCGCCAGCCTCGCGTGCGAAAATGGCGGTTTTCCCTCGGTCGCGGCCGTTCACCCGCCCGCCGCGCGGTTCGAGCGCGCGATCCACGATCTTCACGGCTTTACCCCGCTCGGCGCGCCGGATGAGCGGCCGTGGCTCGACCATGGGCGCTGGCCGAACAGCGCGCCGCGCGCCGCCGGACCCTATCGCTTTCTGCCCAGCGTCGGCGAAGGCCTGCACCAGATTCCGGTCGGCCCGGTCCATGCCGGGATCATCGAGCCCGGCCATTTCCGCTTCACCGCCAATGGCGAAACCGTGGTGCGGCTGGAAGAGCGGCTGGGCTATGTCCACAAGGGCGTCGAGGCCCTGATGGCCGGGCAGCCGATGAGTCGCGCGCAAAAAATCGCGGCGCGGGTTTCGGGCGACAGCACGGTCGCCTATTCGCTCGCCTTCGCCCGCGCCGTCGAGGCCGCGCTGGGAATTGACGCGCCTGAGCGGGCGGTCTGGCTGCGCGCGCTGATGGCGGAGCTGGAGCGCCTCGCCAATCATCTCGGCGACATCGGCGCGATCTGCAACGACGCCGCGTTCGCCCTCATGCTCGCCCATTGCTCGGCCCTGCGCGAAAAAGTTTTGCGCTGCTGCGCTTCCTGTTTCGGCCATCGTCTGATGATGGACGCGGTTCTGCCCGGCGGCGTGGCCGCCGGTTTCGCCGACGATTCAGCGCCAATCCTGCGCCGCCTCGTCGCCGAGATCAAAAAGAGGTTCCCCCGTCTGGTCGAGCTTTACGACAACACCGCCTCGCTTCAGGATCGGACCGTGGCCACGGGCCGCCTCGATCCGGCCCTGGCCAGGAAATTCGGTTGCGGCGGCTATATCGGCCGCGCCTCGGGGCGGAAATTCGACGCCCGCCGCGATCTGCCCTACCCGCCCTATGACCGGCTCGACTTCGACGCGCCGGTTCTGGAGGAAGGCGACGTCGACGCGCGGATCTGGATCCGGATCAAGGAAGTGGAGCAGAGCCTCGGCCTGATCGAACAGATTCTTGCCCACCTGCCGGCTGGAGACGTCCTGGCCGCGCCGGGCGAGGGCTCGGGCGAGGGTCTGGCGATCGTCGAGGGTTTTCGCGGCGACATTCTCGTTTGGCTCCGGCTCGAAGGCGGCTCGGTGAAACGCTGCCATTTGCGCGACCCGTCATGGCTGCAATGGCCGCTGCTGGAAGCCGCGATCGAGGGCAATATCGTCGCCGACTTCCCGCTGTGCAACAAATCCTTCAACTGCTCCTATTCGGGGCACGATCTCTGAGGCGCGCCGATGCGGCGGATTCTTTTGGGGACCCTGTTGAGAGCGCCGCTGACCGAGCCGGCGCCTTCGGACGACGATCCCGAACTGCGCGCGCTCGGGCTGGAGCTGAAGGAAAATGTCGGCGCTTTGTTCGGCGGGAGCCTGTCGATCCGGATGGTGGACGCGGGCTCGTGCAACGGCTGCGAACTCGAAATCCACGCCCTCAACAATCCCTTTTACGACCTGGAGCGTTTCGGGCTGAAATTCGTCGCCTCGCCGCGTCATGCCGACGTGCTGCTGGTCACCGGCCCGGTGACGCGCAACATGCGCGAGGCCCTGGAACGGACCCATGACGCGACGCCGTCGCCGAAATGGGTGGTCGCGGCGGGCGACTGCGCCCTGAACGGCGGGGTCTTTTCGGGCGGCCCCGCCATTGTCGGCGGCGTCGGCGAGGTTGTTCCCGTCGCTCTGCATATTCCCGGCTGCCCGCCGACGCCGCTGCAACTCCTGAAGGGCTTGCTCGCCCTCACGCGCGGACCCCGCGACCGGTCGTTCAATAAGTGATCTGATAGGCGAAATACCAGGACGCCATATTGGTCCGGGCGCTGTTGTAAAGGACGCCGCGCCCCGCCGAGAACAACAAATGATCGTGGGCGTCGATGTCGTAGGAGCCGCCGAGATTGAAGTTGAGATTGGGCGGACTGGGCAGATTGGTCGGAAGCTGGACGCTGCCGGCCGTCTGATAGAAAATTTCGCCGCCCAGCGTCAATTTGTCCGTGATCTTGCGCTGAAGCAGCCAGCCCAGGAACGTATAATTCCTGTCGCCGAAACGGTCGCTCTGATTGAACCAGTAGCCGCCGCCGCCATAGGTGGTCCAGTCGCCGAAGCTTTTTTGCAGCCAGATCGGCAGGAAGACCTGGGTGTAGCCCTGGCCGAGCCCGCGCGGCTGGGCGCCTGTCGGAAGCTCGACCTGCGGGAAGGTCGCGATCTCCGGCAGGCCGGCGCCGTTGTCTTGCCCGATGAAGCGATATTTGAAGCCGAGTTCGGTGTCGCCATAGCCGAATTGCGCTTTGCCGCCCGCGGACGCGTCGAAAGCAAGAGGAACGATGACATGGAGATGGCCGTTGGGAATGAGGCCATAATCGACCTCCAGCGCCGGGGCGAACCCGTAGGCGTCGCCACTGAGACTTGCGCCCGTCGAGAGGAAATCCAATTCCCAATGCCCGTAATCGACCGGTTCGGGATCGTCGGTGCGGAAAGGCGGACCGGCCAGCGAAACGCCTCGCGAAAGCAAAAGGAGCAGGCAAGAAGCCGCCGCAAGCCGCGCGAACGAGCCTGCATCGCGCCCAGGGCGCGCGTTCAAAATCCTTGGCGATTTCTTTGCGACCGCCCCCAATCTCGTCTCCTAAAAGCCCGTCAGGGCGGACGCGCCGAGGGCGCCGAGCACGACCACCAGCCAGGGCGGCGTTTTCCACAACGTCAGCAACAAAAAGGCCACAATCCCCAAGGCGAAATCGGCCCTGGAAAAGATCGCGCTGGTCCAGACCGGATCATAAAGCGCCGCGAGCAGCAGGCCGACCACGGCGGCGTTGACGCCCTTGAGCGCCGATCGCACGTCGGCGCGATGGCGCAAGGCGTCCCAGAAAGGCAAAGCCGCGACCAGAAGCAGGAAGGACGGCAAGTAGATGGCGACCAGGCACAGCAGCCCGCCGAGCAAACCGTTCGGAGCGTCTTTCATGGTGGCTCCGAGATAAGCGGCGAAGGCGAAGAGCGGGCCGGGAACCGCCTGCGCGGCGCCATAGCCGGCCAGAAAGGCGTCATTGCCGATCCAGCCTTGCGGAACAACCGCCTGTTGCAGCAAGGGCAGTACGACATGGCCGCCGCCGAACACCAGCGAACCCGAGCGGTAGAAACTGGCGAACAAAGCAAGCGCGTGGCTTGAGCTAGCGGTCGCCAGCAGGGGGAGACCGACCAGAAGAATTGCAAAAGCCGCCGCCGCGACCGCCGCGCGAGTTCGGCTCATCGGAATGAGAAGCGGGCGATGCGCGCCGTCGACGGCGGCGGCGGGAAGAAAGCGCCAGCCGGCGAGGCCGCCGGCGAGGATCGCGCCGATCTGGCCGCCGGCCGATGGAAACGTCAATGTCAGGACGGCGGCGGCCACGGCGAAGCTCGCCCGTTCGCGGTCGGGACAAAGGTTTTTCGCCATGCCCCAGACAGCCTGCGCGACCACCGCGACGGCGACGATCTTCAATCCATGCAGCCAGGCGACATGGGACATGTCGCCGATCCGGCCGAGGCCATAGGCAAACAGGATCAGCGCCAGCGCGGACGGCAAGGTAAAGCCCGCCCAGGCGGCGAGCCCGCCCAAAAGGCCGGCGCGCATCATGCCCAGCACGATGCCGACCTGACTCGACGCGGGACCGGGGAGGAACTGGCACAAAGCGACGATGTCGGCATAGGCCTTTTCGTCGAGCCATTTGCGGCGCTCGACCAGTTCGGCGCGAAAATAGGACAGATGCGCCACCGGCCCGCCGAAGCTGGTCAGGCCGAGCCGCAGGAAGACAGAGAAAACCTCGCGCCACATCGTCACTCTTGCCAGAAATATTGCGTTTCGACGCGTCGCGCCGGCATGCGTTCTTGCATGATCGCTATTTGCCGCGGGCGATCATTGCATCCAGCGACCATCGGCCCGCGCCTTCGATCAGCAGGTAGATCAGTGCGAACAGCATCACGAAATCCAGCCGCGCCTCATGCGCCATGCCCCAGAAACCGAAGCGCGCGAGCATAGGCGTGTGGAAAATCCAGAGATCATGTCCAATCCACATCGGGATTTTCGTCGAGGTGATCGCGACGATCACCACGGCAATGAGCGGAAGGGCCGCGAGACGGGTGAAAAGCCCGAGAACGATCAGCGCGCCGCAGGTGATTTCGACGACGCCGACGAATGGCCCCATTATTCCGGGAACGGGAATGCCGATATGGGCGAAACGCCCGGCGCCCAGAATCTCCGGGAAGATCCACTTCTGGGTCCCTTCGGGAACGAATACGATCAGGCCGACCAGAAGACGAATGAGGATGGTCGATCCCGACGCGCGCGTCGGCAGGGAATTCCGCAACAGGCTCATTCTTGCGCCTCCTCCTCGTTTTCGAACAATTCTCCAAACAATTCCCGCACCTTCCGCCTGGCCGCCGCCAGGGCTTCGACGCCCACGGGCGTGGCGCGATAGACGCGCCGCGCCGCGCTGCCGCTCCGCTCGTCGTTCGACGTCAGCAGTCCTCTTTGCTCCAGTCCGTGCAGGATCGGATAAAGTGTTCCCGCGCTGATCCTGTAACCATGGCGCCCGAGTTCTTCGATCATGGCGAGCCCGTAGATCGGCTCTTTGGCGGCGTGATGCAGCACATGCAGCCGGATCAGGCCGGCGTAGAGATATTTTTCGTCCATGACAGAACAATATCGAATATCGATTACGGAATTCGATATCTTAGACCAAACACCCGGCTGGTCAATCAGGACGTCGAACCGAGGAGGCGATCCGATCAATCGCTGATTGACCCGCGAGCGGAATCGCGGCGGTCAGCCGAACAGGCAGGGCAAGGGTTGAGCGAAGCGCCGGGACAGCAAGCCTTGTCGAGAGGGATTACGCGCTGAGAAAGCGCGAATCCACCTTCATACCGAAGTCTGGTCCACCTCGGGTTTCGGCGTCTTGTCCGCCCGCTAAGTGTTTGATTTTATTTGGCTGGGAGACCTGGATTCGAACCAAGATTAACGGAGTCAGAGTCCGCTGTTCTACCGTTGAACTATCTCCCAACGAAATTCCTGAAATTCAGGCGTTTCGGACTTCGGTCCTGATGCGGCGTCGATTTTTACCGTCGTCCCGAAGTGGGCCGTTGTCTAGTTGTTCGCGCTGCCCGTGTCAACCGCGTTCGAACATGGCCTCTTGCGGAACCAAGCGCGAACATATATATTTCGTTCATGATTTGTCTTTGAGCGATTCTTCGGCGCGATCGGCGCACGAGGCCAAAGGCGACACCTGACAAGGCGCGGCCATGCTGACCAAAAAGCAAAGCGAACTGCTCCGTTACATTCATGAGCGCCTGAAAGAGACCGGGGTTCCCCCCTCCTTCGACGAGATGAAGGACGAGCTCGACCTGCGGTCCAAATCCGGAATCCACCGCCTGATCATGGCGCTCGAGGAACGCGGCTTCATCCGTCGTCTTCCCAATCGCGCCAGGGCGCTGGAGGTGTTGCGCCTGCCGGAATCCTCGACCCCCGCGACGCCGCGCGGCGGACGTTTCGCGCCGAGCGTCATCGAAGGCAATCTCGGCAAGACCAGGCCCATCATTGCGGGCGAGCCCTCCGATTCGAACCAGAACGTCGCTATTCCGGTCATGGGCCGGATCGCGGCTGGCACGCCGATCTCGGCCTTGCAGACGCGGTCCCACAGCATCGCCCTGCCGCCGGACCTCCTGTCCAATGGCGAGCATTACGCGCTCGAAGTGCGCGGCGATTCGATGATCGAGGCCGGCATCCTCGACGGCGACACCGTGGTCATCAAGAAGCAGGACACCGCCGATTCGGGCGATATCGTCGTCGCCTTGATCGACGACGAGGAAGCGACGCTGAAACGATTGCGCAGGAAGGGCGCCTCCATCGCGCTGGAAGCCGCCAATCCGGCTTACGAGACGCGGATTTTCGGGCCCGACCGCGTGCGCATCCAGGGCAGACTGGTCAGCTTGTTGCGCAAATATTGAGCCGAGGCTCCCTTCGGCGGCGCCGATCCATGGTCTATTTCGCGGCCTCGTCCGTCGCCGCCTCGGGCGGCCGAGCGGCTGAAGGCGCGGGCATGCGGCGGCGCGGCGCGCGCGACCAGGGTCGGTCCTCGCCCGGCGTCCGCGCCGTGCGCCATTCGACGCCCTTGGGATCAAAAGCCAAGGTCACGGCGCCGGCCTCAGTCAGTTTGCGGCGGTCGAGCAAGATTTTCGGCGTGCAATAACTCGGGGCGTAGAGCGGCGAAATCACCACCTCAGCCCGCGCGCAATCCTCGTGGAAGGCGAAACCGTCGAGCACCAGCGCCACCGCCGCGCCGTCGCGCGTATGGCCGACGCAGCCAAGCTTGTCGCAGCGGCCGGCGGCTTCGGTTTCCGGCGCCGCACGCAGATCAGCGTCGGCGCGCAGCCATTGCTCGGCGGCGAAGGCGTTGCGATGCTTGCCGAGAACGGCGAGGCGCCCGTCGGCCTGCCGCAGCGCCGCGTATTCGCCGGTCGGCGCGACCGCCAGATCGAACCTTTGGGCGCTCGCCGCGCCCAAAAGACCCAGACCGAGCAGCGGCAGGGCCGAGAGCTTCATCAGCCAGGTGCGCCACAGCACCGCCGAGAGCACCGCGAGCGACAGAAAGACGATCGACCAGGGCGCGAAAGCCGGCAGGGGAATCGTCGATCCCGGCGCCGATCCGATCCAGCGCGCAATCGTCATGATCAGGCCGACGCCGGCGCCAAGATAGGACCAGACCCAGCCATCGGCGCCGAAAGGCGCGAGCAGCGACCCGACCAGCGCCGCCGGCACCGCGAACAATTCGATCATCGCCAAAGTCAGAGGATTGCCAATCAGCACATAGGGATTCAGCTCATGGAAGTCATAGGCCATGAAGGAGGCCGTGGCCGAAGTCGCGCAAAAAGTCGCGACCAGGGCGCCGAAAATCCCATGCCGTCGCAATTCGTCGAGATGGTCGGCAAGTCCCCTCGCCTCGCGCTCCGCCTCGATCCCGCCGGCCTTGGTCCGCGCCGCCGGCCGTCCCTGCGTCGCGCCGCGCGATTCATAAACCGCGATCAGCGCCGCCACCGCCGCGAAGGAGAGCTGGAAACTTGCGCCGAGCAAGGCTTCCGGCTCCAGAAGGATCACCGCCAGCGCGGCGAAGGCGAGATTGCGCATGGAGAGCGCCGGCCTCTCCGCGAGCACCGCGCCCAGCAGGATCAGGGTCATGAACAGGGCGCGCTCCGACCCGACCCGCGAGCCGGTGAACAGGCCATAGGCGAGCGCCCCAAGCATGGCGAGCGCGGCGGCCCATTTCTTGATCGGATAATTCAGCGCCAGAAACGGGAACAGCGCCAGAAAGCCGCGGAAGCCGACGAAGAAAATGCCGGCGACCAGAGTCATCTGGACGCCGGAAATGGTGATGATATGGAAAATGCCGGCCCTGGCGATGGTTTCCCGAGCGTCGCGGGACAGCAGATCGCGCTTCCCGGT
>JAJYCZ010000152.1 GCA_021777915.1 Pseudomonadota bacterium
AGCCTTCGGCGTAGCGGGCGACATTGCGCTGAAGCGAAACGGAACGCATCGCGTCCGGCGCGCGGTTGGATGGGCGCATTTTTTCTCCTGGGTTGTCGGCCCCGCTTTTAGTCCGTTGCCGGCGGCGTGCAAGGGGCTATTGGGCGCATCGCCGAGATTCGGGCGTTGCCGCGCCCGGCCGACCCGCCCCGTAATCGCGCAGCCATGTTGCTTTCCGCAACCTGTTGGACACGACCGGCTCTGGTCGGCCGCTTTGCAACGGAAGTTTCAAAGTCGTCACCTTCGCCGATACTTGTCACAGGGCGGAGTCTGGGAGCCGATTTGAGCTATCGCGTACAGGTCGTCAATCGCAGAGGCGCATAAAGATAAAATTAAATACTATCGTTCCGGTTTCACGTTGAATAGCTCAACAATTTTTTCGCGCATGATTGGATGTTGAAGAACATTGAGGAATTTTCGATAATCTGGATGATCTTCCTCGGCGATAGCATTGTCTTTATAATTGAATATATCGAAGGATCCGGCACGGGGTGTGTAAAAAAGTTTACTGAACGTGACGCGATCGGCGGACCAGCGCTGACCAAGTTCGACAAAGGCCGGCATCTGCTCATAGTTCTTCTTCTGTACGACAAAATTGATGCCAAGCCACCATATCGCCCCCGAGCGGCGCAATCCGGCGATGAAATCCATATTGCTGGTGATTGTTTCCCATTTTCCGGGACGGCGCAAATATTCATAGGTTTCGCGCTCGGCGGCATCTATTGAAATAATCATTCCTTTGATCATGGGGTGTACTTTAGACAGATCTTCCCATTCCCTTGGGGTGATCAACAGACCATTACTTTTAAGATATACCTGAACGCCAGCATGTTTCTTCGCGTCCAGACCGTGCAGCAGTCGCCGATAATGCTTGGAGCCGATCGGGTCGCCGTCGGCCGAAAGAAAAAGCGTGACCTTTGTGTTTTCCATGAGCGGAACGATATGACGGTCAACGAAAGTATCCATCCTCTGCCGAGCGCTGTTCCGGACGGTTAAGATCTCGGTCCGGCAGGATGGGCAGGCGATGTTGCAGGAGTCGTCATGACCGAGCGAAATTCGGCTCGCCGCCGACGAGATGACCGTCCGACGATTGTCAATGATGTCCCGCATCGCAGGATCGTCGACTTCGTCGCGTTTGGGTAGCGTGCCGCGAAGGAGATAAGGGCACATGAGCGGACTGCAATAGGAAAAATCGCCGTCGAGAATGGAGCGGCGGATTTCTTGGGCGACCGGCCCGTTCCAAAGATCTCCGCTGTCGTCGCGCAACGGATTGACCGGATAAGGCAGAAAGTCGGGGCAATTGCAGAGATGAACGTTCGGCGTCGCGTCGCGCCCTTTGTTCGTCAGGAGCGTGGTGAATGGGTGGTCGCAAAATCTGGTCTTGAGATCGACGAGGCTAACCCGGGGCGAGGCCGTGATCTGACCGGCCTCCTTCTGCTTCAAAAGCGCGCGATAAAGGATCTGCTGCAAATAAGGCGTCAGAGAATTCGTGGCCAAAATCTCGTCGATCACGGAAATGGCGCGATCCAGTTGCCCATCTTCGAAGAGAATCTCGGCGTTCGCCAAGCAAAATCCGTACTCTTCCGTGGAAAGCGGCTGAGCGCCTTGCCCCGCGGCGAGAGCCTCGAGCGCGTCACGCTCCGCCCGCGCGTCGCCGGCGGCAAGATGCTCGACAATGGCTCGCGTCAAGGCGCAGGCGACGCCGGCCGGGACCTCGCCGTCCGTCGCTGGCCGCAGCCGGATACGCGCGGTGGCGAGGTCGGGCCGGTCCACGTCGGCGATCGCCTCGGCCAGCGCCCGGCGAAGGGGCAGGACGCCTTCCGCGCCGTCGGGCGCCTTCCAGGCGTCGGCGAACAAGCAACTCCACTTTTCCAGTCGTCCCAGCAGATCCGCGAGGCCTTGCTCGCCGGCGATCGAATGGAGATGACGTTGCAAGGCTGAACGCATAAGCACCTCATTTAAACATGCAGGATTGTGGCGCACCGCCGTCCATAGGACGAGTGACGCCGCGTTAACACGCGCCGCCGTTCGCTGCAACCCAAGACAAGGGGCCCAATTCTTGCCTTTTTTGGCGTCGAAGGCCCATCCGGTTCGACAAATGATTTGCGAGGGAGCCAAATATATTTGTCTCAGTCTGCGCAGACGTCTTTTGAACGGTTTTTGCGCCCAGAGCCTAGAATTTCTGCTTGCGTCGGATCAGGTCCTGAGTTACGTAAAGATAACTCGTTGCGCTGCGTAAGCAGGCCGGCGAGAGAGTGAGTGCGACGTCCAAAATTCCGGGGGGGGGAATGACCGCAGGCTTGGCCGAGCAAAGGGAGACGATTGTCACTGTCGGTCGTGGTCTTTTCGTCCTCCATTATGTCTCCGGAGTGGCCTCGGGGTCCTCTCCGATCGCGATGTTGCGGCCCACTGAAGAGTCCGAAGCTTTTGTCGACATTTTGTCCGCCCCGGGGCTTGTCAGCGGTTTCCTTGCGGAGCCTGGCGATTGCGCTGTCATCCGCTCGGAGCGGCCGGCCCGGCTGCAACTGAAGATCCGGGCGCAGGGCGTCGAGGGTTCGCTTGACGCGTCCTTCCGCATCGAGCCGATCTTGGGCGCGGGGGGTCGGGCGGTCGATGCGGAGCAGCCGCGCATTGCCGCGCCAGAGAAGGCGGGCGCTGCTTTCGAGCTTGTCGCCCATGTCGCGCGGCGTGGCGATGTCGCCGTTGATCCTGACGGGTGGATTGCCGGCCCCGAGTCGCCTGCGGCGATTGAGGCCGTCGGTATTCGTGGCCTGCTTCCAACCGGCGTCGGGATTGAAATTCAACCGCTTCTCGGAACCAACCCGCCACGCTGGCTTGATTGGGCGCCGTCGGGCGCGTTCGTTGGAACCCGGGGGCGCGCGCTCCCGCTTGCCGGTTTGCGCCTGCGCCTGACAGGACCTCAAAGCGCCCAGTGGCGGCTTGCGGTCGATGCGCTCTTTCTTGGCTCGCCCATCATGACCCGCGCGGGACGCGAAGTCGAAATTGTTGGTCCCGCGGGCAACGAGCCGCTGGTTGGCCTTCGTGTTGGTCTCGTCATGGAGGCGGATCAGCAAGAAGGCGTCGTTGACGCGTCCGCTTCGGTCGAGGCCGACCAGGTTGAGCGGATGAAGGAAAGTAGGATGAAGGTGTTTCGTGCGTCCGGCGGGCGGTGACGATCGCAGCGGATGCAAGACGTTCTGAAAATTTGAGGAGTTGGGAATGGCCACCTACAATTTACAATCGGGTTCCGACCTGAATAACCTTCTTGCGAGCGCAAAATCACCGGCCGACGCTGAGAGTGTCAAAATGTGGTCCGAGTGGCTCGGTTTCACACCCTCGAAGCACAATCCGGTGACGGCGGTCCTTGAGAACCAAGGTAATACTGCAGGGACTCCGTACACTCTGGGCGGATCCCACGAGATGTTCCTCTTCTCCGGCGCGACCGGCGCCACGGCCTTTGTTTCGGACGCGAATGGCGGCAATATCCTCGCGGATCCGGGGAACATCACTTACCTCGGCCCCACCATGGCAGGCGCCACCGGCGGCGACACTCTGCTTGGCGCCGCCGGCTCGACCTTGAGCGTCATCAGCGGCAATAACTCGCTGGTGTCGATGAGCGGCCACAGCACCCTGATCGGCGGTTCGGGCAACGACAATCTGGCGGGCGGGTACGTTGCGGGCGCGGCCGATGTCCTCCGGGCCGGTTCGGGCAACGACAAATTGTACGCATACCACGGCAACAACAGTCTCCTCGCCGGGACGGGATTCGATTACCTTCAGGGCGGCGATGGCGCAGACACGCTCATGGGCGGCTCCGGCACCTCTACGCTATATGCCGGCACTGGCCAGAACGTCCTGGAAGGCGGGTCGGGCAGGACCTGGCTTTACGGCCACTGGGGTGGGCCCGGGACGCATTACGATATGCTTTACAGTGGCACGGACCCGGCCTCGCAGACCACGATGTATGGCGGAAGTGTGGGCGCTGAAGAAATTCTCAAGGGCGGCTCGAATTTGGTCGTTGGGGGCCCGTCCTGGGATTGGGTGCAAGCTGGTAACAGCCCCGGCGCCGAGCACGACAGCATTTACGGTGGCCACTATACGGTCATTACGGAGGCAAACAAATCCACCGACATCGCGAGCCAAACGGTTGTGGGTGGCGTTACACAACTTACGTTCAGTAACGGACAGACGCTGGATAGCTGGAACGCAAAGATCATATTCTCGGACGGAAAGGTCATCAAGACCTAAGCTTGGTATGACGCGGCGCGCACACGGTCGCGCCGCGTTTTCTCTCTCCGATCGAATCGTCTTGCAGCGGGTTGCGGCTCAACCGCTCGCAGGGTTCCGATGCGGGAAGCGCAGCGGATGGCGAAACTGGCGTTTTGCTGCTGTGGAGACGCGCCTTATTCAGGGACGGGGTCGTGACGAGAAGCGGCGGCGGGTGTGTCCGGAATGAAGGTTTTATTCGTCCACAACAATTTTCCGGCTCAGTTCCGAAACCTCGCGGAAGAACTATCGCAAAGGCCCGATTGCCAGGTGGCGGCCGTTGGCGCTGAAACGTCGCAGAATCTGCCAAATGTCAGCCTTCTCCGCTACCAGATGCCGACGTACAATGTTTCGAGCACCCATCCTTTCGCCCGGCGCTTCGACATGGAATGCCACCGGGCGACCGCCGTCCTTTACGCCTTGAGCGAACTGCGCGCGTCCGGGTTCGAACCCGATTTGATCCTGGGCCACTGCGGATGGGGCGAAACCCTTCCGTTACGTGCCTTTTTCCCGAAGGCCAGAATCGGCGTCTATTGCGAATATTATTACCGCCTGGAGGGCCAAGACGTCCATTTCGATCCCGAGAGCCCACGCTTGGGGATCGACGGGGTCGTCGCGCTCCATTGCAAGAACGCGAGCACGCTGCTTTCGCTCGCCGACGCCGATTTCGGCATTTCCCCGACGGAATGGCAGAAACAGACTTATCCGCCGGAATACCAGGCTAAGATCCACGTCGTCCACGAAGGCGTTGACGTGGAGCGCCTCCAGCCCGATCCGCAGGCGCGTTTTCTCCTGCCCAACGGCGCAACCCTCGGTCGTGGGCAGGAGGTTGTGACCTTCGTGGCGAGAAATCTTGAACCGATGCGCGGCTATCACATTTTCATGCGGGCGCTGCCCCGGATCCTCGAAGCACGACCAGACGCCCAGGTGGTGATCGTCGGCGGCGAAGGCGTGTCCTATGGCAATCGGCCGCCTCGAAACCAAAGCTGGAAGTCGATTTATCTCGACGAGGTCGCAAGCCGGCTGGACGCGTCCCGTGTCCATTTCACGCCTCATCTCCCGTACGACCAATATGTCCGCCTGCTCCAGGTCTCCCGGGCTCATGTCTATCTGACCTTTCCTTTCGTCCTGTCCTGGTCTCTGATCGAGGCCATGGCGCTCGGCTGCGTGATCGTTGGCTCCGACACCGCGCCGGTGCGCGAGGCGATTTCGCACGACGTCAATGGACTGCTGACCCCGTTCCATGACCCGGTCGCCTTGGCCGACACGGTCGCCCGCGTGCTTGCCGACCCTGACGCCTTCGCCCATCTCGGCCGCGCCGCGCGCGCCACCGCCGCCAGTCGCTACGCTCGGAGAGCCTGTGTTGCCGAAGCGATGGAGCGGCTGGGCCTTGGCGATTCGGCTAAAGAGGCGGCGGAGCCTTCGCCGTCCCTTCTCAAGGCGGTTTGATGGGCCTAGAATTGGTTGCTAGTCCATCTGAAGCCGTCCAGTCCTCCCTCACGCCAGAACAGGGCGCCGTATGTCCGAAGTTCAGAAGAAACGCGTTCTCAACGCCGGATGCGGCGCGTCAGTGCTCGGAAACTTGCCGGCTTTCTTCTCACCCGACACGTGGGATGAGGTTCGTCTCGACATTGATCCGGCGACGCGGCCAGACATCATCGCCTCCCTCGCCGACATGCGTCGCGTCATACCGGACGCCAGTTTCGACGCGATCTATTCTTCTCACGCCGTCGAACATCTTTACGCCCATGAGGTCAGTCCGGCGTTTCGGGAATTCCGCCGCGTGATCAAGCCGGACGGCTTCGCGCTCATCACCTGCCCCGATCTCTTGGCGATTTCACGGTTCATCGTCCAGCATGGCGCCGAGGAGGTCGCTTATCCATCTCCGGCCGGTCCGATCCGCCCGATCGACATGCTCTTCGGGCATGGCCGCTCGATTGGCGAGGGCAGGCTCGCGATGGCCCATCACACAGGCTTCACCGGAGCTCGTCTTGCCCGGGTCGCGATCGAATCGGGCTTCAGGGAAGTCCGGGCGGCGGAGGGCCGTTTTTTCGATTTGTGGACACTCCTCCTAGGGCCGCAAGCCTCCGAGGCCGCCGTCGCGCCCATGTTCGACGGCACCGACCTCGCTCGCCTGTTCGCCCAGCCGGTCAGTCCCGCGGCGCCGGCGCCCGGACCGGCGGACGCCAGTGCTTGAACGGGTTGCGTCAGGCTCATCCGAGGCGGCGTCCCGGCGAAGGACGGCCCTGGACGCGGACGCATTGTTTTTCGATCCGCGGCGTCATTTCGAGGCGTTGTTTCTCCAGGTCCAACGCCAACTCGACGACGGCCGGCCAGACCTCGCCTTTCCCCATGCCGATCGGCGCTGCCGCCTGCCGAAAGCCGGAGTGCGCGATTTCCTGCTCCGCTCGGAGATCAGCCGACGCGCGGGCTTCCTCAACGAAAGCGCGCGCGACCTCGATCGCGCCATCGAACTCGATCCGACCGACCGCTTTGTCCTTCGGGTCGCGCTGACGTGGGGCGCGCCTGCGCAGAAAAGTCTCGCCGCCCGCCTCGTCCTGTCGGATGACGCCGCCGCCGCCGCTCTCGTCGTCCTCGCCGTGGACTGGCTGGTGGCCGAAGGCGAGACCATGCTCCTTGCTCTCGGACGACGCGACCAGGTCGTCGTCGGGTGGGCGGCCTGGACCGGCGCGGAGGAGATTCATTTGGGCCTCGCGGGCGATTCCGAGCGTCTTGTCCCCCTGAAACCCGAGCCGGATCATTGGCTCGCGCAGGAAAAACGGTTCGCCGCGACAATTCGGCTGGAACCTGGGGAGAATGGCGCAACGGCGACGCTGTTGCGCAACGGCGCAGCCGCCGCGACGCGCAGTCTGGCGGCTCGCTCGCGCGCTTTCGCCGACGCCGCGCCCAAACCCGCCGCTTTGTCGGTCATCGTGCCGGTTTACGAGGATTTCGCGGCGACCCGCGCCTGTTTCGAGGCGCTTTTCGCGCAAGGCCCGTCCCTGGCGATGCGCATCCTAGCGGTCGATGACGCCAGTCCCAACGCCGACTTGCGCCGATGGCTGGACGATCAGGCGGCGGCGGGCCGCATCACGCTGCTGCGCAACAGCCATAATCTCGGCTTCGCCGCCTCGGTCAACCGGGCCCTGCGACTGTGTTCGGCCGGCGATGTCCTCCTGCTCAACGCCGACGCGTTGCCGCCGCCGGGAAGCCTCGCGCGGCTTGCCAAGGTCGCCCATGCGGCGCCGGACATCGGCGCCGTCACACCCTTCTCCAACAATGGCGAATACACCAGCTTGCCGAAGCCCAACGCCGCCAATCCGATGGAGTGCGAAGCCGAAATCGCGCATATCGATCGTCGGGCGCGCGAGGCCAATGGGCTGAATTCCGTCGATCTGCCCAATGGTATCGGCTTCTGCCTGTTCATCACCCGCGCGTGTCTCGACGCCGTGGGCCTCCTGCCCGAGCTTTATGACCGGGGCTATTTCGAAGACGTGGAATTTTGCCTGCGTGCGCGCGAAAAAGGTTTCCGAAACGTCTGTGCGACCGGCGTTTACGTTGGTCATCAGGGCTCGCGTTCGTTCCGCGCCGAAAAGCGTCGCCTGGTGATGCGCAATCTGGCGATCTTGCGACGCCGGTTTCCCGATTACGAGGCCGAATCGGCGTCCTTTGTCCAAGCCGATCCGCTGCGGCGCGCGCGTGGCGCGATCGAGGCTGTGCTTCCGGGGCAGGCCGGCCGCGTCGCGCTGGTCTGCGCGGGCGGCGCCGCGCGTTTTCTGGCGGGCGAGCGCGCCGAAGTCTTGGCCGGGGAGGACGGCCCGGCGCCTTTGATTTGCGCCTGCGCGAAGGGACGCGCGGAATTGCGGGGCGCCGCGGGCGCGTGGCCGCAATCGCTCGAATTTCCGCTCGACGGGGGCGGAGGCTGGCGAAACCTCATCGATTTCCTGCGCGCGAACCGATTTTCCCGGATCGAATTATTTGATCCCCTGTCGCTCGAACACGTCGTTCTTGCAGCCATTTTCCGGCTTGGCGTTCGAGTCGAAATCGCGGCGGGCGATCTCGAATGGGCGACGCCCCTGCAAGCCGCCTTCGACGGACCATGCCGCGCGCCCGACGCGCCCGGCCCTTGCGCGCCTTGCGCCGAGGGCGCCTCCCAGGGCGAAGCCGCGGACGCGATCCGGCCGCGGCGCCTCGAACGCAAGCGCCGGATTCTGTCCCGCGCCGAGGCGTTCCGTCCGCTGGACCGCATGTCCGAGCAGGCCGCGCGCCATATCTTCGGCGACGCTTCTTTTGCGCCCTTTGTCGAG
>JAJYCZ010000153.1 GCA_021777915.1 Pseudomonadota bacterium
CTTCGATTTCGGCCAGACGCTGGTCGCCTTGACCCAGGCCGGCGCCTTTGCCGGCTTCATCCTCGAAAACAAGTGAAAATGGAGCGCCCCATGACCCTGTCGATCCCGGCCCTGCTGATCGAAGCGCCTTTCCCGCGCGTCTTGCGGCCTGTCCTCGAAAGTTTGGCTCAGCTGGCGCTGCGCGTCGCCCTCGCCATTCCCTTCTATCGGTCGGGCATGACCAAGTGGGACGGCTTTCTCAGCTTGAGCGACAGCGCCGACGCGCTCTTTACCGACGAGTTCAAGCTGCACATCCTGGGCGGGCAATATCCGTTCCCCGCTCCGCATCTGATGGCTTTCGCCTCGGGACTGATGGAGGTCGTGCTGCCGATCCTGCTGGTTTTCGGCCTCGGGACCCGGCTTGCGGCGCTCGGACTCCTGGGCATGACCGCGATCATCCAGCTCACCGAACCGGACGGCTGGGCCAATTTCCACCTGATCTGGGCGGCGTCGGCGCTCGCCATCTTCCTCCATGGCCCCGGAAAGATTTCGCTCGACGCGCTGATCGTAAAATTGCTGGGCGGAAGGAGGAGTTAAGCCCCTACCCAAACGAGGCGGCATTGATTATGGTGCGCCGCCTCGCCCAGATCGTCGCCTCTTCGGGAACCAGCCCTCATGTCGGATCACGCCATTCCGCATTTCCACAACCAGCCCGGACTGCCTAAAATTCGTATCGGCGCCAGGAAATTCATGTGCATCGGGGCGCTGCCGCCCTTCGATCACCCCCATATCTACATAGACATGGGCGCGGACGACGAGGCGATCTGCCCCTATTGCTCGACCCTTTACGTCTTCGACGCCTCGCTGCACGGCCATGCCGACCCCGCCGCCTGCGAGGTTCCGGCGCAAGCCGCCTGACGCCAGCGCGAAACTTTTCAGCGCGCGGCGGGAGTTGAAAACGTGACCACGCAAGAGCCTTTCGTGATCGCCGGGGGCGGCGTCGGCGGCCTGACGGCCGCACTGGCGCTGGCGCAAATCGGCGTCCCCAGTCTGTTGTTCGAGCGCGCCACGGCCTTCCGCGAAGTCGGCGCCGGACTCCAGCTTTCCCCCAACGCCTGCCGCGTCCTGCGCCGCCTCGGCGTGCTCGACGCCCTGATGGAGCAGGCGGTTCAACCGCGCTATGTGCGGCTGCGGCGCGGCTCGGACGGCGCCGAACTGGCGCGCGTGCCGCTCGACGACGCCGAAAAACGCTGGGGCGCGCCCTATATCGCCGTCCATCGCGCCGACCTTCTCGCCGCTCTGGTCGAACGCGCCCGCGCGGAAAACCTCATCCAGATCAGCAATGATTCGTCGCTGACCGGCTTCATCCAGGACGAAAAGGGCGTCGCCGTCACCTATCGTTTCGATGGCGAGTTCCGCCGCGCCTCCGGCGCCGCTTTGATCGGCGCCGACGGCGTGCGTTCGATGACGCGCAGCCGGCTGATCCAGAACGGCGCCGACATGCCGGCCTATACCGGCCACACCGCCTGGCGCGCCATTCTGCCCGCCGCCGGCCTGCCCGAGGCGTTCCGGCGTCCTGTCGCCAATCTCTGGTTCGGCGAGCGCGCCCATCTCGTCCATTATCCCTTGCGCGGCGGCTCGATCGTCAATGTCGTGGCCCTGGTCGAGGACACATGGCGCGGCGGGGCCGAAAGCGATCCCGAGTTCTGGGACAACGCGGGCGATGGCAAGTTCCTGCTCAACCGTTTCAAGGGCTGGCGCGGCGAGGCCCGCGAGTTGATCGAGGCCGGCGAGACCTGGCTGCGCTGGCCCCTGTTCGACCGGCCGCCGCTCGACTCCTTCGCCCGGGGGCGCGTCGCTTTGCTCGGCGACTCCGCCCATCCCATGCTGCCCTATCTGGCGCAGGGCGCGGCGCAGGCGATCGAGGACGCCGCCGCCCTCGCCGCCGCCGTCACCGCGGACCGGGAAAATCCCGCCGCCGCCTTGACGGCCTATTCCGCCGCCCGCGTCATGCGCTCCCGGAAGGTGCAGGAAGGCGCGCGCGCCCAAGGCCAAATCTACCATCTTTCCGGCGTCAAGGCCTTCGCCCGCGACCTCGCCTTGCGGTTTTCCACCCCAGGCATGTTGCGCGGCCGCCAGGACTGGATTTATGCGCAATAATACGATTCCGAACGACCGAACCGAATTTCGCATGACATTTTTTTCCGGGCGCCTTAATCGCGCCTTGCGGGTCATGGCAAATTCGCTTGAACCGTTCGCGCGCAACGCATGGGGAGCGTCCGCCCGATGATCTTTGAAGCCAGCGACGCGCCCGAACTGCGAACCGCGCATGTGATCGTCGTCGCCAATGAAAAGGGCGGCTCGGGAAAGTCCACCCTGTCGATTCATCTCGCCGTCGCCCTGCTGAAGGCCGGCTATCGCGTCGCCACCATCGATCTCGACATCCGCCAGCGCAGCCTGACCCGCTTTTTCGAGAATCGCGCCTCCTTCGCCAACACCGCGCCATGGCCGGTCGAGCTGCCGCGCCATTTCGCGCCGGACCGCGCCGAAGGCGCCAATGTCCACGAGAACGAATCGGCGGAATTCGCGGTTTTCGCCGAGGCGATCGGCGAGGTCGAACACGAATATGAATTCGTGGTGATCGACACGCCGGCAAGCGATTCCTATCTGATGCGGCTGGCCCATTCGCTCGCCGACACCCTGATTTCGCCGATGAACGACAGTTTCATCGACATGGATGTTCTGTCGCGGGTCCATCACGACCGCGCGCGGCGTGGCATGGTGTCGCAATATGCCGAGATCGTGATCGAGGCGCGGCGCAAGCGCCGGCTGGTGGACAACGGCCTGATCGACTGGGTGCTGGTGCGCAACCGCATCGCCAGCCTGAAGAGCAACAACGCGCGGCAGGTCGATCAGGCCCTGCGCAAGCTCGCGGTGGAATTGCAGTTCCGCGTCGCCGAAGGCCTGCATGACCGCGTCATCTTCCGCGAGCTTTTTCCCCTCGGCCTGACCGCGCTCGACGCGCTGGAAGAGGCGAATCACACCCTGACGCCGTCACAGGTTTCCGCCCGGCGCGAAATCGAAACCCTGCTCGGCGACCTGATGCTCCCGGAGCGGGTCGAAGGCTCGGATCATCTCCAGTCCCGCCACCTCTGGTTCGAGGCCATTTCCGGCTATTACCGCGAGCTGACGGCCAAAAAGGCGGAGTGATCGCGAAGCCGCCATCCCGGATGGGCGGCGCCGAATCCCGCCGGGTATTTCAATCCGAAACCCGATAGCCCGCCGGCGCCGATAGGCGCGATCCAGATCAGGGCGCGTCGGGAGAGCGTCGGCAGCGCGAGCGCCCGCCCGCCAGGGCGTGGCGCAGAGCATGTTTAAGCGGGCGTTCTCGAAACAGCCCGAAAGGGCGGACGCGACTTCGTCCCCCTCGCTCAGACGGGCCGCAGGCGGGGCTTCTGTTTCAAGGAATCGAAGCCGACGTTCTCGCCGTTTTCCTCCATTATGCGCATCGCGGCGCCGAGCAGGTTCGAGACTCGCTCGGTCATAAGCTGCAGATTCCGGTTGGCTTCCCGGTAAGCCGTCTGAGTGTTTTCCAACTCCCGCCGTAGCGACGCCTTTTCCGCCTCAAGCGCATCGATATGGGCTCGCGCCTCCTCGGCGTCGGCTTTGACTTTTTCCTGCGTCGACTGAAGAGCCGTAAAATATTGCTCGGATTGCCGTCGCACAGCCTCAAGCTCGCGCTTGATGTCTTCGATTTCTTTGCTGTAACTTTCGATCGTCTCGCGGGCCTTTGCTGCGGCTTCTTTGCTCCTGAGCGTTGCCAAATTCATCACTTCGACAGCGCGTTCAACCAGATCCAGGGACGCGGCAATGTCAGGCGCATTCTGCGGCGGCGTCGAGTTGAACAAGAAACGAAGCCCGTCGGGAATTCGCATCTCTCGTCGCGGATTATAAGCAGATTCGGCTGAAATGTTTTGCTCAACGGAGGCGAATTGGGGTCGAGGTGCAGTCACCATGATTCCTCCCGAATCGTTAGCGCATTGTTTGAATCTTAAAATTCGATTCACACTTGGAGAATCGCTTAATGTTGGTAAACAAATGGTAAATATCTTTTCATTGGAGGCATTTCTCCGTAACCCGAAGGGGATTCCCGGCTCGGCCCCGATTTGGTCGCCTCGCGCGGCGGGATTCGCGCCATTCCTGCCAGGTAAAGGTCAGCAAGGACTTTTCGGCCGTTGAGCTTCGCCGTTTGGCGCCCGGGTCCAAGGACGCCCTGCCGGCCGAATGGCGGTTTCAGCCTCGTGAAGAGCCGCTGACGCCGGAAGGTCACGGGTCTCCTCAGGTCGCGAAAAGACGGTCGCCAACGCGATCACGAAGATCCCGAATGAGCCGAAGCCCGTCATCGCGCCGGAGCGCGCGTCGTGTGATTTTGACCCCTATCCGAGCGCCTTTTCGATGTCTCCGGCGATATCCTCCGGCTTGTCGTTCGGCGCATAGCGTCTCAAGACCCTGCCGTCTCGGCCGACCAGAAATTTGGTGAAATTCCATTTGATCGCTTGCGTTCCCAGCAGACCGGGCGCGGATTTTTTCAAAAGGCGGTAAAGCGGATGGGCGTTGTCGCCGTTGACCTCGATCTTGGCGAACATCGGGAAGGTCACACCGTAGACGAGGGCGCAGAAATTCTTGATCTCGGCTTCGTCGCCCGGCTCCTGATGGCCGAACTGATCGCAGGGAAAGCCGAGAACGTCGAATCCGCGCGCGGAAAAACGTGCTTGCAGCGCCTCCAGTCCCGCATATTGCGGCGTGAAGCCGCATTTGCTGGCGACATTGACGATCAGCAGGACCCTGGAGCCGAAATCGGCCATGGTCCGGACAGAACCATCGATCGTTCGCACCTCGATTTCCGAAAACGCAGTCAAGCCACAACCTCCGCAAGATCAGCGGGTCATGCCGCCATTTCGGCGATTTCGCCAAGCGAATCGCGCCCCGCGAGTAGAACGGCGCGCGCCCCGGCGGCGGCGAAATCGTCGAACAGGAAGCCCCGCACCCGCCCGTCCTCGGCATATATCAAGGTGAGATCGGCCTCCCGCGCGATCCTGACCGTTTCGTCGCCGCCGGCGCCCGCGGCGACGAGGGCGAAATCATAGGTCGCATGGAGCGCGTCGAGCACGAGATCGATATCGACCGGCGCGGCCTCCACCGGCCCGCCCGACTGAATGATGTGCAGCCGCGAGGCGCCGTCGCGGTAGATGGTTTCGGCGAAGGAGGCTTCGCCCGACAGGAGTTGCGCCAGCCCCGGCTGGCCCTCGTCGAAAAGATCGTCGGCGGGATCATTGTCCTGAGCCGATTCGAGTTCGGCCGCCAAAGCCGGATCGGAATCGTCGATCTGGACCAGGATCGCGCGCCCTTCGCGCGCCAGCGCCCGGGCGAGCGCCAGCGCGGCGCAGGCGTGGGAAGACTCCGGATCGCTGACCACCAGGATCTTGGCGCCGCCGGGTCCGGCGGTCTCGGCGATGCGCTTGACGAGGGCGCGCGCGGCGCCGGTCCGGGCGTGGAGCGGCGAAGCCGGCGCGTCGGCCCTCTCGAACGGAGCGTCCACCTCGGGCGCGTCCGCGGTCTCCGGCGCGACGACGGCGCGGACGCCGGCGGTTCCATCAAATTCCTGGGCGAGCGCCGGCGCGGCCTCGGTCGACTCGTCATCCAGCGGCGCGGCGGGCGCGGCGAATTCCGAAGCCGCCTGCCGCACGCGGTCGAAAAATCCGGGCTTCGGCCTGGCCGCCTCGCCGCCTTCGCCGAAATCGGCCAGGGCGCGCTTGAGGTCGCCGATCGAGCCATGCCCCTGCCGCGCGACAGGGGCCGGCTCGGCCGGCTTCCGGCGGCGCCCGCCCGATATTTCGCTTGCGATCACCAAAGCGCCGGGGAAGAACAGGCCGGCCAGACTCGCGAAAATGATGATTGGCATTTTTTTGGGGAAGGCCGGCTGGCTCGGCGCCAGGGCGCGTGAAATGATGCGGGCGTCGGCCGGCGCGGAATCGCCGAAGTCGCGGGCGAGCGCCGCCTGATATTTGGCGGACAGGTTGGCCAGCTGGTCTTTCAGGATTTTGGAGTTGCGCTGAAGTTCGAGCAGTTTCGCGGCCTCGGCGTTGGAGGCGCCAACCGCGCTCTTCTGCGCTTCGAGCAAGGCTTCGAGATTGGCGACGCGGGCCGCGGCGACACGGGCGTCGTCCTCGTAACCGCGCGCCGTCTTGTCCACCGCCAGCCGCAATTGCGCGTCGAGGTCGCTCAACTGGCCTTCAAGCTCCTTGATGCGCGGATGGCCGGGCAGGAGCGTGCGCGATTGCGCCGCGAGCTGCGCGCGCGCCGCCACGCGCTGGTCGGAGATCCGTCGCACCAGATCGCTCCTGGCGATGTCGCCGGCGTCCGCGAGGCGCCCCATTTTCAGCAGGTCGCGCAGGGTTTGCGCCTTGGCCTGCGCGTCCGACTGCGCCGCGCGCGCCTCCGCGAGCCTGGCCGCGATCTCGCCGAGCTGCTGGGTCGGCACGGTGATCTGTCCGGCGCTCTCGTAGAGCCCGGTCCGGGCGCGAAAAGCCTCGACCTTGGCGTCGGCGCCGGCCACCTTGGTCTCCAGCGAGGCGATCAGCGGCTTGAGCGACTCGGCCGCCTGATGGGCTTCCGCGCGCTTGGCCTGCGACTTCATGTCGATGTAAATTTCGGCCAGGACGTTGGCGCCGCGCGCGGCGAGGTCGGGGTCGCGCGACGAAAACTCGATCTGGAGCACCCGCGACTTGGGCGGCGACATGACCGTCAGATGGTCGATGAAATTGGTCAGCAGCCGATCGCCGACCGGCCGGTCGGCCGGACCGCGCATGAGCCCGAGCAGGACCAGCGGCCGGGCCAGGAGGCTCAGGCCTCCAGCCGCCGGATCGAATTCCGGATTGCCCTGAAGATGAAGCGCCTGGACCACCCTGCGCGCGAGATCGCGCGAGGTGAGAATCTGGATCTGGCTGTTGATCGCCGATTCGTCGAGCGCTTCGCTCGTTTCCCCGCGCGATCCATCCGGCCCGGCGCTGGTGAAATAGCTCTCCTGATTCTCGACCAATATACGCGATTCCGCGACATAGCGCGGCTTCACCACCGTCACGAACAGGGCCGCCGCCGCGGCCGCGCCCAGCATGACGCTCAAGATGAAATGCTTCCGGCGCCCCAGCGCGGCCGCGACGCCGCCGAGGTCGATCTCGTCACGGCCGTCATCAATCTCGAAATCGCTTTCCCGCGCGTTCATTCCCTGCTCCCGCAACGCCGGGACTTTAAGCCATTTATGGTTGAAGCAATGTTAACCGGCCTTCTCGGCGGGCGCCGGAAACCCGCGGCGACGGCTGAAGGCAAGGCTTTGTTAACCATGACAGCCTAGTTTCGCTCGCAGCGCAGCGCCGCGTCGCGGGGCGCGCTCGTCGGGTCTCTTGTCATGCGCCGAATCCTGCTGCTCGCCTGTCTCGTCATGCCGCTCGCCCTCCAGGGCTGCGCCGATCGGCGGATTCCGGGGGAATTCCAGGCCTATGCCGACACGCCCTACACGCTTGGCTCGGGCGACCGGGTGCGGGTGATCGTGTTCGGGCAGGATTCGCTCAGCAATTCCTATGCGGTCGAAAGCTCCGGCAATATCGCGATGCCGCTGATCGGCTCGGTCCACGCCGCCGGGCGCACGCCGTCCCAGCTCGCGGGCGAGGTCGAGGCGCGGCTGCGCGCCGGCTATATCCGCGAACCGCGCGTCTCGGTCGAGGTCGAGTCCTATCGCCCCTTCTTCATCCTCGGCGAGGTCACCACCGCCGGGCAATATCCCTTCGTCAACGGCATGAGCGTCGAGACGGCGGTGGCGATCGCCGGCGGCTATACGCCGCGCGCCCGGAAGGACGACGCCCAGCTCACCCGCACCGAAAGCGGGCGCACCGCGACCGCCGACGTGCCGGTGACCGTGCCGGTCCGCCCGGGCGACACGATCTACATTCCGGAGCGGTACTTCTGACGCCTGGTTCGGACCCATCATCACAGTCGCCGCCGTCGGCGCGGCGGCGGCGGCATTTATTCGTATGCGGAAGCGAAACCGGAAAGCCAGCCTGTCGTTGCGAAAACAGGGCCGGCGATCGGCATGTTCATGGTATGAAAACGCTTGGAGCGAAGCCTGCTCCAAACAATAGCGAGCGCCGTCCCTTTCAGTCATCGTCGCGGGCCAATATTCTAAACCCGGTTGGGCGGGCGCATCGCGCGGGACGAGAGCGGTTGACGCCCAAGACCGCCGGACGGTGACGACGAGGGGTCGACCTCCGCCCATCGATCCGACGCGTGTCGACGTGCGCGGACAGGTCGAGCTTGCACCGGTCAGGGCTCGATCAGCCAATAGGCGGCGCCGGCCTTCTCCCGCTCGGGCAGGCCGCGCTGCGGCGCCTTGAGCTCCTGGTTCACGATCTCCTTGAAATCGCGCATCGCCCTGGGCTCGTCGAAGACATAGGAATGGCCGGACAGCCGCGCGTCGACCGATTCGATCCCGTGCGCGACCAGAATGGCGTCGCCGCCGCTGCCGGCGCGCGGCGCGC
>JAJYCZ010000154.1 GCA_021777915.1 Pseudomonadota bacterium
GAGCGGCTGCAGGCGGTTCATCCAGTAGCTGACCGAGAGCCTGCGTTCATGTCCGCTCCCGTCCGACAGATAGTTCCAGCTCGCCCAGGCGGCGCGCCGGCGCGGCATGAGCCCTGCATCGCCATGAAGCACCGCCTCGTTGCGCGAATAGCGGAAGGCGCCGAGCAGGCGGCGCTCCTCGTCGCTCGGCTCGGCCAGCATGGCGAGCGCGCGGTCGGCGTGCGCGGCGACGACGACCTGATCGAAGCGCCGGGCGACGCCGCGCGCGTCGAAAAGCGTTACGCCCATGGCGTCGCGCTCGATGCGCTGGATCGGCGTCCCGGTCAGGATGCGGTCGGCGAAGGGCGCGCTGAGGCGGCGGACATATTCGCGGCTGCCGCCGATCACCGTCCGCCATTGCGGCCGTTCGGTGAACTGCAACAGGCCGTGATTTTCGCAAAAGCGCACGAAGGCCGCAGCCGGATAATCGCCGACTTCCGCCGCCGGCGTCGACCAGATCGCCGCCGCCATCGGAAAAAGGTGATCCTCGCGGAAGGCCGCACCAAAACCGCGACGGTCGAGATAGGCGCCGAGACTTTCGTCGCCCATGTGCGGATAATCGCGCGGCGCCTCGCGGTAGAAGCGCAGGAGCTCCCGCAGCATGGACCAGAATCGCGGGCGCAGGAGATTGGACTTCTGCGCGAGCAGCCCGCCAAGGTCCGAACCCGCATATTCGACGCGGCCCGCGTCGAGCGACACGGCAAAGGACATGTCGGTGGGCGCGGTCGGAACGCCGAGAAGCGAAAAAAGCGCGGTCAGATTGGGATAGCAGGGCTCGTTATAGACGATGAAGCCAGTGTCTACGGCGATGCGGCGGCCCCGAGCTTCGATCTCGACCGTGTTGGAATGACCGCCGATGCGGTCGTCGGCCTCGAACACGGTCACGTCATGGGCGAACGACAAAAGCCAGGCGGCGGAAAGTCCGGATATGCCCGCGCCGACAATGGCGATCCTCTGGCGGCGTCCCATCCGCCCTCCCAAATCGGTCCTCATCGGCGCGCCCCTCTCTGGCTTGCGCGCCTTTTCGGGGGCGCATGAGGGTTACGAGCGGGCGCCGCGATCGGTTTTGTCGCCGTCGGGAAAATTTTCTTTCGCGATGATGAGACGTTCGGCGCGACGCCGGGTAGCAACTTTTGCCCTCAGGGCGCCGCCCGCGCCGCGCCGCGAGCGGCCGGGCTTCATTTTGAAAGGGAGGCTTCCCATGAATTTCGTCGTCAATGTCCTCGGCGCCGCCGCGCGCGCTCCTTCCCGATGCCCTCGCGCGCTCCGGAAGATACCGGCTTTTCAGCTGGATCGGCCGCAGCGTCGGCCATCATCTGCTTTCTCCGGCTGAGGACGAGTTCCGCCATGCCCGAGCTTTCGCACGTCTCGCCGCAAAGCCAGGCCAGCGCCGCGACGGCGTGGCTCGTCGCCGCCAAAAAGCCCGTCTATCCGCTTTATGTCGGCTGGTATGCAGGGTCGGGCGCGCTGGCCGCCGGGGCCACGGCGCTCAGCCTGCCGTTCTTCTTGGCCTTGGCCTCGATGAAACGGTCGAACCCGCGTACGCTTCGCCTGGGCCTGCCCCTGCTTGGCCCCGCCGACACGATTTTCGCCGCCAAACTCTTCGGTCGCGCCAGCGGAGCCGAGCTTTTTCTTGTCCCGCGCCTGACGCTTGCGCTTCCTGCGACTGAAGCGGGAGAGATTCTCGCCGCCCACGTCCTGGGGGGAGCCGTCCTGGGCGTCGGCCTGCTGCTGCACAGCCATTATGGCGCTCCGCCGCACGTCGGGCCGGACGAACAACTGGCTCGGCTGCGCGAACTCAATCTCGTCGAGGTCGCCTCGCTCAGCTTTTTCCTGGCTTGGGTTTTCGCGGCGCGGCTCACGCCGGCGGCGGATCCGAAAATGGTCTAGATGCCCATCAGCGGTTGGAACAACCGCCCGAGCAGCGAGTGAATGCGCAGCGGCTTTTCGACCGCCGCCAGGCAGAGGCAGTCTTCGTCCCCGGTCACGCGCGGTTCGTGATCGGCCAGGGACTCGTCGGCTTCGATCAGGTCGCCCGGCTCATATTGCGCGCGGCCGTCGGTGAAGCCGCCGGCCAGAACCTGCGTCAGCTCCAGACCGCGGTGGCTGTGGGCGGGGGCGGCGAAACCGGCGGCGATCTTCAACAGAATGACGCGATCCGCTTCCGCGCCGGGAACCTCAACCCGCGCCCACCGCAATTTCGGATGGACGAAGCGCCAGGGGCCGATCCTGCAGCCGGCCATGGCGGCGGGCAGGGCGAAGCCGTCGGCGGTGAAGACGGGCGCGGGACGCGCCTCCTGCGGAGCTTCCCCGGAATCGATGCGCGCGAAAATCTTCTCCAGCAAGACCGGTGAAATCCTCGCCGGCGGCAGCTCGTCGAGCAGAGCGCCGCCGACGGCATCGAAACGCCGCAATGCGGCGCGGCAGGACGGGCAGCCGCCGAGATGGACGCGCACCACCAGAGCCAGGCCGGGCCGAAGCCCGCCGCTGGCGTAACGTTGCAGCGTCTCGTCGCTGGGATGTCTGAAAGCGTCGGTCATTGCGCATCCTCCAGCAGAGCGCGCAATTTGGCGAGCGCGAGCCGCAGACGCGATTTCACCGTGCCGAGCGGCACGCCCAGACCCTGGGCTATGGAGGATTGCGGCTTGTCGGCGAAATAGGCTTCTATCAGCACCTGCTTCTGTTCTTGCGGCAATCGCTCCAGCGCCCTTCTCACCTGCGTCTCGCTTTCGGCGGCCAGCAGGCGGCTTTCGCCGTCGGGCTGGTCATCCATGTCATCCCAGTCGTTGAGCGGGAGCATTTCGCGATTGGCCTTGCGGCGGGAATGATCGACGCGAAGGTTGCGCGCGATGGCGAAAATCCATGTCGAGACGCCGCCATGCGCGGTATCATAGAGCGGCGCCTTGCGCCAGACAGCGACCATGCAGTCCTGGACGATATCCTCGATATGCGCCTGGCTCATGCCAGCACGCGCCATCCAAGCCGCGAGTTTCGGGGCGAAGTGGCGATGCAGCCGAGCGAAGGCGTCGCGGTCCTGATTGCGGGCCACGGCGTCCATCCAGGCGGCGAGTTCTTCCGCCCGGGCAATGCTCGCTGTCGCTTCCTCGTCCCGAGCCCGCACCCGCGTCCTGCCTTTCGCTTCGATCGCCGTATCGCGCCGACCAAGGCTTAAGCCCAAAACCCCCGCGAGGTCCAGCGTCGGAGATTCGACCACCGCGGCGGTCATTTGCCGCGCGCCAGAGAGAAGAAACGGGCCTGCGCGACGGGGTCGTCGCGGAAGCGTCCGGAAAACAGCAGGGTCGTGGTGGTCGCGCCAGATTTGCGCACGCCGCGCATCGACATGCACATATGCTCCGCCTCGATCAGAACGGCCGCGCCGCGCGTGGTTAGATGTTCGTCGAGGGCGCGCAGAATTTGCGCCGTCATGGTTTCCTGCGTCTGCAGGCGTCGGGCGTAGATTTCGACCAGCCGCGCCAGCTTCGACAGACCGACCACCCCTTTTTCGGGATAATAGGCTATGGCGGCGCGGCCGAAAAACGGCGCCATATGGTGCTCGCAGTGGGAAATGAAGGGGATGTCGCCGACGAGGACCATTTCGTCATAGCCGCCGACGTCCCCGAAGGTCACGGAAAGGAGATCCGCGGGATCCTGGCCGTAGCCGGCGAAAAGCTCGGAATAGGCGCGGGTCACGCGGGCTGGCGTGTCGAGCAGCCCTTCACGGCCGGGGTCGTCGCCGAGGTAGGCGAGCAGCGTCTCCACCGCCGCCTCGGCCTCCGCGCGCGAAACCGCGCGACAGCCCTGCGTCGGCCTGATGGCTTTCAGGGCGAGGATATCGATGTCCCGCGCCAGTTCGTCCATGACCACGTCTCCCAGATCTGAGCCTGCGAGTGATACGCGCCAAAGCGAGGAGCGGTTCACCACGAGCCGAACGGGTGTGCAAATAGTGAGGGCCGGATCGAGAAATCAATATTGCGGCGCCCGGGTTCCAGCGTTTGCCGCCTTGGCGCGACGCATTGGCTGACGATTACAATGAAGCCGTGGTCACAGAGCAAAGTCTGCGCTCCGCCCCCGTTAGAGCCCGCTGGACGTCCCGAAATTGGAGCCACGGGATTGAAATCCATTTCGGCGCGGCCGCGCCGCAAAGACGCGGTCGCGCCGAAGCCTCATAATTAAACCTGCTCCGAAATTCCTGCGCGAAGTGGATGAGCGGAGCGCAGCATAGGGTGGGATGAACCCATGCGCTGAGAATGACGGCATTGCATTTGGCGCGCCGACGCCTTCGATACCTCCGGCGCGTCTTTGCTCTCTATAAGCTCGCTAAACCTTTCCAGATCGCCGGACCTGCGACACATAACTTGTTGATAAATATGGCGCGCCCAAGGGGACTCGAACCCCTGTTTTCGCCGTGAAAGGGCGACGTCCTAGACCGCTAGACGATGGGCGCTTGACGCGAAGCGGTGGCGCGTTCGCGAAGTGCGGCGAGCTATAACCGCGCCGGGTCATGCTGGCAAGCCTTTCATGCCGCGCTTGCCGCATTTTTCCTAGGCCTCCAAACCCGGCTTGCAAAACGCGAGATCGACCAGCCTTGCGCTGACTTTCGTGCGTCCGCCCCAATGGTCGAGGGTCAGGGCGCAGGCGAGATGGGCGCGTTCGCCGCGCGCTTTGGCCAGCGCCGAACCAAGCGCCGTGTGGACGGCGCGGAAGGCGGCGATCTCCATCCGCGCGCCGTCGCCCGCCTGGACCCGCAGCCGCAGATGATCGGCGCCGAAGGGTTGTACATCGGTGATTCGATGTTCCGGCAGCGCAAAAACCGGCTCGGGATTGGCGGAACCGAAGGGGCCGGCCTTTTCGATTTCCTCGACCAATGCCGGGGCGCAGGCGCTGGCGGTGAGCAGGCCGTCGATCGCGAGGCCGGATTCGGCGCGGGCGCGCGCGACCGGCTCGGCGAGCGTTTCTTCCAAAAAAGCCTGGAAAGTCTCGATCTGATCGCGGCGCAGAGTCACGCCGGCCGCCATGGCGTGGCCGCCGCCTTTGACGATGAGGCCGCGCTCGACCGCCGTGCGCACCGCGCGGCCGAGATCGACGCCGGAAATCGAGCGCGCCGAACCGGTCGCGACATCGCCGTTCAGGGCCAGCGCGAAGGCCGGGCGGCCGAACATTTCCTTGAGCCTTGAGGCGACGAGGCCGACGATTCCCGGCTGCCAGTCCTCCCCCGCCGTGAGCACGAAGGCGCCTTGCTCCATGGGCCCAAGCTGCTTGTAGGCGTCCGCCAGGGCCTCCTGGAGCATCTGCTTTTCGAGAATCTGGCGTTCGCCATTGAGCCGGTCGAGTTCCGCGGCGATTCCTCCGGCCTCGATTTCGTCCTTGAGCAGTAAAAGCCGGGCGCCCAGCGCCGCGTCGCCGATGCGTCCGCCGGCGTTGATGCGCGGCCCGAGCAAAAAGCCGAGGTGAAAAGCGCGCGGGGGGCCGTTGAGCCCGGCGACATCGGCCAAAGCCCTCAGGCCCACGCGGCCGCGCGTTTTCATCACGGCCAGGCCCTTGGTGACGAAGGCGCGGTTGAGGCCGCTGAGCGGCGCGACGTCGGCCACGGTGGCCAGCGCCACCAGATCGAGCGAGTTCAAAAGGTCAGGCTCCCGGCGATCGCGCCAGAAACCGCGCTGACGCAGCGCCCGGTTGAGCGCGACCAGAGCGACAAAAGCCACGCCCGCGGCGCAGAGCGCGCCCTGCCCCGAAACGTCGTCCTGGCGGTTCGGATTGACCACGATGGCGTCGGGCAACGCCTCCGGCGCCTGGTGGTGGTCGAGCGCGATCACATCCATGCCGAGCCGCCGCGCTTCGGCGAAAGGCTCGAAACTGGTCGTGCCGCAGTCGGCGGTCACCAGCAGCGTGGCGCCGCGGGCGGCCAGCGCCCGCACGGCTTCCACATTGGGGCCATAGCCCTCGGTGATGCGGTCGGGAATGTGAATCAGGCGGGGAACGCCGCAGAAATCAAGAAATTCCGCCAGCAATGCCGAGGAACAGGCGCCGTCCACGTCATAATCGCCGAAAATGGCGACGGTTTCCCGCTTTTCGACGGCGCGGACGAGTCTTGCGGTCGCCTCCTCCATCGCGGTGAGGGAAAAGGGCTCGGGGAGCAGCGCGCGAAGAGTCGGGTCAAGATGGCCGAGCGCGGTTTCGGGCGTCACGCCCCGTCCCGCCAGCACGCGCGACAAAAGGTCCGGCAGGCCGGTCTGCTGGGCGATGGCCAGCGCCCGCGCGTCGCCCGAAGCATCCAGCCGGCCGCGCCAGGGGCGGCCCAGAACGCTGGACTGGACGCCAAGCAGGACGCGCCGGTCAGACTCCATCGGAATTGATCTTCGCCGCGCGCGAAAAAGCCGGACGCGACTGGCAGCGCTCCAGATAGGCCGCGAAGACCGGGCGCGGCTCCAGCATCTTGAAGGCGTTGATGACAAAATGGAGATCGGCGCCAATCAGCACGTCGGCGGCGGAAAATTTTTCGCCCAGCAAATAAGGCGTCGACGAAAGAACTTCTTCCAATACATTGAAAACCCTGTCGAAAGACCCGAAGCCCGCGATGTGTTCCGGCATCTCGGCCTTGGTGAATTTTTCGGCGATCGCGCCCTCGACGCAGGCGCCGGAAAAGAACAGCCATTGCAAGAAACGCCCGCGCGTCGGCGCGCCGATTGGGGGGGCGAGACCGGCCTCGGGGAACTTCTCCGCCAGATAAGCGATGATCGCGCCCGATTCGGCGACGCAGGCCGCGCCGTCCTGAAGCGCCGGGACTTTCTCCATCGGATTGATGGCGTGATATTCGGGCCTGTGTTGCGCGCCCGCCTTCAAATCCACCAGCACGCGCTCGTAAGGCGCGCCGGTTTCCTCCAGCATCCAGAGAACGCGCATAGACCGCGTATTGGGCGCCCAGAACAGCCGCATCGAATCCTCCAGCGAAAAGACGCGAACAAATTAGGAACACACATAGACGCGCGTCAAGCGGATTATTTGCGCATGATGCGGATTGTCCGCAACTTTTAGATAGTATCGGCGTCCTTGACGGGAGCCGCTGCGCCAGTCGGCGCTTATATCATTGAACCTTTTTCAAGGACCGACGGCACAAGCGGATCGCCTGTCACGCGCGCCCACTGAGCACAGCGAAACGCCATGCCTTGAAGCTGCAATCTATGTCCGAGAATCCGGCCTCCGCGAGCCACTGAAGCTGGTTCTCGACGGAAGCGCATCTGTCATAAGACATGCGCTCGCGCGCGTTGTCGATTTCCTGCTCCGAGACGCCAAGCCCTCGGATTTGCTCAAGCCAAATCCGAGAATATCGTTCGTCCGCGATCGGATTTGGACCCGCTACCTGCTCGGCGTTCACGAACAGTCCACCCGGTTTCAACCCATGGCGGATGCGCCGATACAAATCGCGCTTCCCATCGTCGGGCAAGTGATGAATCGCCAGCGCCGATATGACGATATCCCATTGGCCGCCGAGATCGGCTTCGGACATGTCGGCAAGGCGATACTCGACCCGATTGTCTTCCGGGAAACGGCCGCGCGCCTGTTCAAGCATCGCAGCGGACCCGTCAAGAAGACAAAGGCGGCCGACCGGATATCTTTGCAATATCATCGCCGAGAACAGCCCGGTCCCCGCGCCGACGTCGAGGACGTCAATTTCCGCGACGGTCCGCGATTCCGCAATCAGTTTCAGGGCCGCGCCGTAGAAATCGTCAAAACAGGGGATCAAACGGCGGCGCAGATCGTCGTACCCAGCGGCGTCGCGACCGAACAGTCTGGACGCCGGCGCTTCAGTTTGGCTCATGATTATCTTTTGGACCGAATGAAGTGAAAATCCATGTCGCAGCAACCGGCGACGTCTGCAAAATCCGAGCGTTTTCGCTCGTCCTACGGAGCGCGGGGAATCGCGATCATGACGAAAGACATCACTCCCGCTCAATCCGGATCACCTGCGGCTTGTCCGCGACGTGGCCGTCCTTGACGATCTGCGCCAAAGCCTCGCGCACGCTGGCCTCGGTGGTGGCGTAGGTCACCAGCACCACCGGCGCCACGCTGTCGTCGCCAACGCTGGCGCGGCGCTGGACGATGCTTTCCAGCGAAATCTCGTGTTCGGCCATGCGCGTGGCGATGGCCGCCGCCGCGCCGATCTGGTTGCGCACCGCCAGCCGGATGTAATAGCCGCCCTCGTGGCGCTGCATCGGCGACTTTTCCGCCGGGGCCAGATGGTCCACCGGCAGGCCGAAGGGCGCCGAGCGGATGCCGCGCGCGATGTCGGCGATATCCGCCACCACGGCGGAAGCCGTCGCCATGCCGCCGGCGCCGGGGCCGACAAGCGTCAGTTCGTTGACCGCGTCGGCGTCCACCGTCACCGCATTGGTCACGCCCATCACCTGGGCGATCGATGACGACAGCGGAACCATGGTCGGGTGGACGCGCTGCTCGACGCCATGCGCCGTGCGCTGGGC
>JAJYCZ010000155.1 GCA_021777915.1 Pseudomonadota bacterium
GGCCGCCGAATATGTCGACGGGAGGGTGCTCACCGAAGGCCTGCTCAATCATATCGAGGTCGCGATCCGCGCTTACGACCCCTGCCTGTCCTGCGCGACCCACGCCATCGGCCGGATGCCGCTGGAAGTCGATCTGGTCGACGCGGACGGCGTTTTGATCGACCGCCGGCGGAAGAATTTCGGCGGCGCATGAAGCTCGTCGTCTTCGGCTGGGGCAATGCGGCGCGCGGCGACGACGCCCTCGGGCCGCTGCTGCTGGCGCGCATCGCTCAGGCACAATGGCCTGACAGCGATCTGATCGAGGATTACCAGCTCCAGATTGAACATGCGCTCGACCTGGAGGGCGCCGATCTCGCCCTCTTTCTCGACGCCGGCCGGGACACAAGGGAACCTTTCTCGTTCGCCGAAATTTTTCCACGTCAAGGCCTGACCCCCTTGAGCCATGCTCTCGCGCCCGAAAGCGTGCTGTCCATTTTCGAACAGACTCTCGGGCGCGAGGCGCCGCCCGCCTTCCTGCTGTGCGTTCGCGGCGAAAATTTCGAACTCGGCGCCGAATTGAGCGCGGAAGGCGCGGCGCGGCTGGAGGCGGCCTGGACCTTCCTGCGGCAGATCGACACCGCGCGCGGCCCGGAAGGCTGGCGCGCCCGCATGACGGAAATGTAAGGCGGATTTCATTTCCCCGCTTTGGAATTGCCGCGATCCGCGAACATAAGCGTGACCGATCCAATACGGATCGAGAGGAACAACAGATGTTTCCAGCTCTTCGCCAAAGGCCCCCCGAAACGGCGATCGAATTTTTTGTCGGCCGCGACGCTCACGGGTTCTGGGCCGCGCGCGGCGCCGGCGGACGCGAAGGCGGCCTGTTCGTCAGCCGCGACGCGGCGATGAAATTCGTCCGCGCCGCCCGACTGCGCGGCCAAGGCGTCGCCAAGGATGCGCCGACGCCGATCGAATTGTGGAAATAAAGCGCGGGGCGCGCCCGCGCGGCGGCGGTCAGAATTCCACGCCGAAAACCATATGCGCCCGTTGGCGGGCGAGATCGGATTGGTTCCACGCCGTCAGCCCGGCGGGCGAAAGATGGCGCGGCGATTCCGCCGCCGCCTCCGACCAGGCGAGCGCGAGGAAAGCGCCAGGCCCCATCTGCAAATGCAGGGTCGGGCCGACATAGACCGCCGAGCCCGAGGAATTGGCGAAGCCGAGCGATTGACTGGCCTGATAAACTTCCACCTCCCCGCCGAGATAGAGGTCCGGGGCGAAAAGATAGGACAGGGCGCCGGTCGCGCCGAATAAAGTGTAATGGCTTGGGCCGACGCCGGCTTCGTTCTGGAATTCGGGTATGTAAATCAGGTTGATCGCGCCAAGCAATTTGCGCCGGATGAATTCCGTGTCGAGGTAGAGCTTCGTTTCCATCGAGAAATTGCGGGCGGCGGCGCCGGTGACGTCGTCGACGCGGGTCCATTCCGGCTGCAAGGACAGGGAAAGGCCGATGGGCGCGTCGATCCCGCGCCGCAGGAAAACATATTTCGGCTCGAAGGCGACGCCCAGGAAATTCACATCGCGACGATCGACGAGGCCCGGCGCGCCCTGGATCGTCTGCCAGACGCCGGAGCCGATCGCCTCGTAGCCGAATCGATCGGTCACCGCGGTCTCGTAAGCCGCCTCCTGCACGACCCCCTGATAAACTCCGCCGCCCCGCTTGCCAAAGGCGCCGCTGCTGGTGAATTCGGCCTCGTTGCTTCCCGGCTCGCCGACGTCGGAACCCTCGGTGAAACCGAACAGATGCTTGTCCTCGAAACTGTCCGAATCGGAAGCGGCGCCGCCGGCCAGCGCATGGGGCGCCCATGATAACGCCGCGGCGACGGCAAGAACGGGAAGCGCCAGCCTTCGCCGGCTTGACCGGACCGTCAATTCCGCCGCCTTCCCGTCCCGTGCATTCTGTCTCCACAGGACGTTAACAAAGAATGCCGGCCGCCGCGACCGTCCTTCGGTCGGGCGCCTTCCCGGTTCAGGACAGGTTCATTTCTTTGAATTACAGTCAAGGCGTCCTGACCAAGGAGGGGTGAAATGAAGAATCTCGTGAAAAGCCTTGTCGTCGCCGGCGCGCTGTTCGGCGCGGGATTGGTTGGAATCGGCGCGGCGACCGCCATGCCGATCGCGCCGGCGGCCGGCGCCCAGGCCGCGACCGCGCCGATCGAGACGGTCGGCTGGCGCTGCGGCTATGGCTGGCACGCCAATCCGTGGGGCCGGTGCGTTCCCAACCGCTATTACGGCGGCGGACCCTATTGGCGTCGCCATTATTATCGCCGCCACTATTATCGCCGCTATTGGTGAGCGCGGAACTCAAAACCGCCCGATCGAAAAGGGCTCCGTATCGGCGAAGGTTTCTTCGCCGGTCATCATTTCCGCTAACAGGCGGCCGGTGCTCGCCGCCAGCGTCAGGCCATGATGCTGGTGGCCGAAATTGAACCACAACCCTTTGTGACGCGGCGCCGGGCCGATGACCGGCAGCATGTCCGGCAGGCAGGGCCGGCGGCCCATCCAGGGTTTTGCGTCCAGCCGCTTGCCCAGCGGAAATAATTTGCGCGCGAAAATTTCGCTCGTCTCGATCTGCGTGGTGTCCGGCGGCGCATCGCGCCGCGCGAATTCCGCGCCGGTGGTCAGGCGGATTCCGCGCGCCATGGGCGCGAGCAGAAAGCCGTTGTCGGCATCGAGCACGGGATGGCTGAGCGCCGCGCCCGGCGCGTAATGCATGTGATAGCCGCGCTTGACCGCAAGCGGGACGCAATAGCCGAGCGGCCTCGTGACGACATCCGCCCATGGCCCGAGGCAGACGACCGCCGCGCCCGCGAGAACCGGCCCCTGCTCCGTCTCGACGCCATAGCCCGCGCTCGCCGGCCGGAACGTTCCGGCGTCCCCGCGCAAAAACACGCCGCCGCGCCGCTCGAACAAAGCGAGATAGCTTTGGGTCAAGGCGAGCGGATCATCGATCGAGGCGGGGTCGAGGTAATGGACCGCGCCAAGAACGCCGTCGAGCGCCGGCTCGATCGCACGCAGGCCGGCATGATCGTAAAGCGCGATTTTCAGCCCGAAAGGCAGGATTTTTTTCGCCGCCGCGCGGCCGGCGGCAAAGGTTTTTTCGCTGCGAAAAAGCTTGAGCCATCCGGTCTTGCGCATCAGCGGAAGCGCGCCGGCTTCCGCCATCAGCTTTTCGTGCTCGCTCAAGCTGTGTTCGATCAATGGCCGCACGGCCAAGGCGTGACGAAGCGCGCGCTCGGGCGCGCTCTCCCACCAGTAGCGCGCGAGCCAGGGCGCGAAAAACGGCAGGTCGCGCAGGCGGTAGCGCGCCTCATTGGCGCCGTTGAAGGCGTAAAGCGCCAGCGCCCGAACGTCGCGCGGAAAAAGATAGGGAAAGATCGAGGCGCGCTCGATCAGCCCGGCGTTGCCGAAGGAGGTCTCCTCCCCGGCGCCGCGCCGGTCCACCAGAACCACGCCGCGCCCCCGCGCCTGGATCTGCAAGGCCGTCGCCACGCCGACGATTCCGGCTCCCAGCACAAGCACATCCGTCCGACGCATCGCGCATTCCCTTGGCCTGAAGCCTTCATGGCCCGTCGCGGCGGCCGGTGGACGCCGGGCTTGAGTTCATGTAGGAGCGGTTTCAGGCAAAAGCCAGCCAAGGCCCGACGTTCAGGGACACGAAGATGCGCCCGCTGAAAATCGCCCCCTCGATCCTTTCCGCCGATTTCTCCAAACTCGGCGAGGAAGTCCGCGCCGTCATCGCCGCTGGCGCCGATATTGTCCATGTCGATGTCATGGACGGCCATTTCGTGCCCAATATCACCATCGGCCCCGATGTGGTGAAAAGCCTGCGGCCTCATACCGACAGGATTTTCGACGTCCATCTGATGATCGCGCCCTGCGACCCCTATCTCGAAGCCTTCGCCAGAGCGGGCTCCGATTACATCGTGGTCCACGCCGAGGCCGGCCCGCATCTGCACCGCTCGCTGCAAGCCATCCGGGCGCTTGGCAAGAAGGCCGGGGTGTCGCTCAATCCGGCGACGCCGGAAGACGTGGTCGAATATGTGCTCGACGAGCTCGATCTTGTTCTGGTCATGTCGGTCAATCCCGGTTTCGGCGGCCAGAAATTCATCCCCGCGACGCTGGAAAAGCTGCGCCGCCTGAAAGCCATGATCGGCGACCGCGAGATCGACCTCGAAGTGGACGGCGGCGTGACCGCCGAAAACGTCATGGATATTGTCGGCGCCGGCGCCAACTGGCTGGTCGCCGGCTCGGCCGTCTTCAAGGGCGGCCCCGAGCATTACAGGAAGAACATCGACGCGCTCCGCCTCGCCGCCCATATGGCGCGGGGAGAGGCGGTGTAGCCGCGACTCGCCCTTCGCCCTTTCCCCCTCATCCGGCGCTTCGCGCCACCTTCTCCCGCAAGGGAAGAAGGAGCTAACCACCGTATTTCGCTTTTTCGAGAGAGACCGCGCATGATCCCCCGTTATTCCCGCCCCGAAATGGTCGCGCTCTGGGAGCCGCAGACGAAGTTCAAGATCTGGTTCGAGATCGAGGCGCATGCCTGCGACGCGCTCGCCGAGCTCGGCGTCATCCCCAGGGAAAGCGCGAAAAACATCTGGGACAAGGCCGGCAATGTCATATTCGACGTCGACCGAATCGACGAGATCGAGCGCGTCACCAAACATGACGTCATCGCCTTTCTGACCCATCTCGCCGAATTCATCGGGCCGGATTCGCGCTTCGTTCATCAGGGCATGACGTCCTCCGACGTTCTCGACACCTGCCTCTCGGTCCAGCTTGCGCGCGCCGCCGACATTCTCTTGCGCGATATCGACAACCTGCTCGCCGCGATCAAGCGCCGCGCCTTCGAGCACAAGATGACGCCGACCATCGGGCGCTCGCACGGCATCCACGCCGAACCGGTGACTTTCGGCCTCAAAATGGCGGAAGCTTTTGCGGAGTTCTCCCGTGCGCGAAAAAGGCTGGTGGATGCGCGCGAGGAAATCGCCACTTGCGCCATTTCCGGCGCGGTCGGCACTTTCGCCAATATCGACCCGCGCGTCGAGGAGCATGTCGCCAACAAGATGGGCCTGAAGCCGGAGCCGGTTTCGACCCAGGTCATTCCGCGTGATCGCCACGCCATGTTTTTTGCAACGCTGGGCGTGGTCGCCAGCTCGATCGAGCGCCTCGCCATCGAAATCCGCCATTTGCAGCGCACCGAAGTGCTGGAGGCCGAGGAATATTTCTCCGAGGGCCAGAAGGGCTCCTCGGCCATGCCGCACAAGCGCAATCCGGTGCTGACCGAAAACCTGACCGGCCTCGCCCGGCTGGTGCGCGGCATGGTGACCCCGGCATTGGAAAATGTGGCTTTGTGGCACGAGCGCGACATTTCCCATTCTTCCGTCGAGCGCATGATCGGCCCCGACGCCACGATAACCTTGGACTTCGCTCTGGCCCGCCTCACCGGGGTGGTGGAAAAGCTGCTGGTCTATCCCGAAAACATGAAGAAGAATCTCGACCTGCTCGGCGGCCTCGTCCATTCCCAGCGCGTGCTGCTGGCGCTGACGCAAAAAGGCGCCTCGCGCGAGGACGCCTATGGATTCGTCCAGCGCAACGCCATGCCGGTCTGGCGCGGCGAGGGCGATTTTTTGGCCCTGCTGAAAAAAGACCCCGACGTGACGGCGCTGCTGACCGACGCCGAGCTCGAAGAAAAATTCGACCTCTCCTACCACCTCAAGCATGTGGACACGATTTTCAACCGCGTGTTCGGGCCGGAAGAGTGAACGACATCGCGCTCATCGCCGTCGCCGGCCTGATCGGCGGGACGATGAACGCCATCGCCGGCGGCGGGTCCTTCGTGACCCTGCCGGCGCTGATTGCGGCGGGCGTGCCGGCGCTCAACGCCAACGCCTCCTCCACCGTGGCGCTTGTGCCGAGCGCGCTCGCCAGCGCCTATGCCTACCGCCACGATTTCCAGGATTTCGACGGCGTCCGTTTTCGCGACATGGCTTCGCTGAGCGTGGCCGGCGGCGCCTCGGGCGCGCTGCTGCTGGAACATACGCCGCAGAGCCTGTTCAACGTCCTCGTGCCCTTCCTGCTGCTGTTCGGGACATTGGCTTTCGCCTTCGGCCAGCAGGCCGGGGCTTTTTTGCGCCAACGAATCCATATCACGCCGCGCATGCTGCTGGTCGGCCAGTTCGTTCTCGGCGTCTATGGCGGCTATTTCGGCGGCGCCGTCGGCGTCATGATGCTGGCGGCCTGGAGCCTGATGACTTCCGCCTCGATCGCCGCCATGCAGCCGGCGCGCAACCTGCTCAACGCCGCGATGAACGCCACGGCGACGCTGCTTTTCGTGATCGGCGGCCTGGTTTTTTGGCGCGAGACTTTCATTCTGTTCGTCGGCGCCTTCATCGGCGGCTATTTCGGCGCCTTTTACGCCCGCGGGATCGATCCGGCCAAGGCCCGGCTGGTCATCTCTTTCCTCAACGCCGGGATGACCGCCTATATTTTCTGGCGCACCTTCGCGCGTTGAGGGCGGCTTTGCTTTGCATCGCCTCGTGATAAGCTCGGACGTCCATTCAAGGAGAAGGTCATGGGGATGAACCGCCGCGCCTTTGTCATGGGTCTCGCCGCCTGCCCGGTTTGCGCCGGCCTCGCGCGCGCCGAGTCCGGGCCGCATTGGACCTACGAGGGCCGCGACGGCGTCAAGGAATGGGGAAGGCTAAGCTCCGAATTCAGGGCCTGCGCCGTCGGCTCCGAACAGTCGCCGGTCGATCTGAGGGACGCGATCAAGGCGGATATCGGCGACCTGACGGTCGAATGGCGCCCCGAAGCCTACAAGATCGTCAACAATGGCCATACGATCCAGGCCGATGTGGGCGTGAAATGCGGCGCCACGCTGGGTGGCCGGGCCTTCACGTTGAAACAGTTCCATTTCCACACGCCGAGCGAACATGCGCTGGACGGTGCCCGCACGGAAATGGAGGCGCATTTCGTTCACGCCGATCCGCAGGGCCAGCTGATGGTCGTCGGCATGTTCATGAAGCCGGGCGCCGGGCACAAGGAATTCGCGGCCATCATGGCCGCCGCCCCCAGGAAGGAAGGCGCGGCGACGCTGCCCGCGCCGATCGATCCGGCCGCCTTCCTGCCGCAAAGCCGGGAACGCTTCCGTTACGAGGGTTCGCTGACCACGCCGCCCTGTTCGGAAACGGTGGACTGGAACATTTTTGCCGAGCCCATCGAGGTCGCGGCGGAAGACATCGCCGCCTTCAAGGCGCTGTTCCCGATGAACGCCCGCCCATTGCAGGCGGCCAACCGGCGCTTCATCCTGAAGAATTGAAGACCTTTGGCCAAACGGTCGAAAGCCTGGAGCCGTGCGATCAGCGACTCCATCTCCGCGGGCGGAACCATGTTCGGCCCATTGGAAAACGCCTGTTCCGGCGCGTCATGGGTCTCGATGAACAGGCCGGCGACGCCGCTTTCGGCGCGCGGCGCCACCGCTGTTTCGCACTGATTGCGCTTGACCCGCCGTTCCCGCGGCGGGTGTGAAAGTTCCCCGAATGGCGACGACCATCGCCGCCGATTTTCGTCGAGTCTTTCATGCTCAGGTCGATCATGGCCGCGGCCGTTCTCGATTCGGCGCACGTTCTCGCCGCCGCGCCGGCCTCCGCCTGTGCCCGGCGCCGCCATCACCATTGGTGAAAGCGATCGGCAATGGCGACATCCGCCACCATTGCTGCGCCACAATAGATTTGGTCTCCCGGGGGAACCAGCGTCGCACGTCGCGGTTGTTAGCAGAAAACCATTGCCCGAGGCGGGCGCGCGACGCCCTCCGGGCGCCAGGAGGGCGCAATCATGATCAAACAAATTCTTGCCGCGTGCGTGCTCGCCGCCTCGCTTGCGACGCCGTCAGCGCCAGCAGAGGCCTATTGGCGGTATCATCACCATTATTACCACCATTATTACCACCATCGCTGCTGGGGGTGCGGGCACAGGCATCATTATTGGCGGCGACATTATTATCACAGGCATTATTACTAGCACCCACGCCATCGGGGACGCAGGTGGGGCTGCTGGCATGGGCCGGATGATCGGCATTGCCCCACTTACCGAGCCGAAAAGGCGCGCGCCGTCGCGAGGCTCGGCTCATCGCTCCTTGGCGATCCGGTCGAAGGCGATCAGCCTTTCCAGCAAGGCGGGCATTTCGCTGAGCGGAACCATGTTCGGCCCATCGGAAAACGCCTTTTCCGGCGCGTCATGGGTAGAT
>JAJYCZ010000156.1 GCA_021777915.1 Pseudomonadota bacterium
CGACGGTCGCCCGCGAAGCGGGCGACGCCGCCGTCCGCTGCGTCGTCCCGGCCCATGATTGTGGAAACAGCGCGCAACCAATTGCAATTCCAACCGACAATAGAATAAGCGGCTTGTCCCGTTGGTCCGGCGCACGAGCTGAAGCCTTGGCCGCGAGATCGCGCCTCACGCTTCGACTGCCGCGCCTTTCGAGCTTCCTTTCTGGCCGTGTCTACGACGCCGATTTGGCGCTGACGATCCTTGCGACGATTGGTCGCCGCGCGCGAGTTTCATCATCGGTTCAGAGCAAAGGTATTCCGAGACTGATCCTGCCGCCGACAGTCTTGATGGTCGACCCTGGCGAGTAATAGATGTTCGAGGACACGCTCACGCCGTTGATCGCAACGACTGCGACGCCCGCTTGGAAATACGGAGCAACGCGGTTTAAGCCTTGGACTTCCGAGGGAACGATTCCACTGGCGGTCGAAAATGCGGGGTCCGACCACGTCTTTTGTCCGGGCGCGAAGTCGATCGCGGCCTCGGCCGAGGGAATAAGGAACATGTTTCCGAATTTGTATAGCGCCGAAAGGTTCGCCGAAGGGCCAAAGAACGCGCCGTTGACGCCGGACCGTCCGACGACGGTCCCAAACGCGTCGACAAGGCCGGGGATATTCTGACTGGCGACGCCGACATGGGCGGACATATCCAGCACGACCGTTTTCCAGCCGTCGGCGAGCAGGGCGCTCCCGGAGACTCCTTGGGTCCAAAGGCTGAACACATGGCCGGCTCGCGCGTCGAAGGACGAGCCGTTGGCGCGCGTCGACGCGACGGAGGCGCCGTTCAGCTGGCTTGTAAAATGTCCGGCTTCGAATAGGCCGCTCGCAATCAGATAGTTCTGGCCAAAGGCGTAGCCCGCCGCCAGGTCAAACGTCGCGCCGCCCGCGCTGAAGCCGCTGGTCAACCCCGATGTCGCGATGGACGGGCCGGAGCTGGACGACGTCCGGTTTGGGTGGACGCCGGCGACGACGACGAAGCGGCGATCGGCGGCGAGATCCAGGGGGCCGCTGAAATCGAACCTCAGCGAACCGCCTGCCGCCAGCGTCGAAGCCGAAAAGCCATCCGTCGCGACGGGCAGACCCCCAAACGAATTTTGGCTGGACGCGCCGACCGAACTCCTGGAAAAGCCTGCTTCGGGAATGAAGGTCACGCGCACGCCCCGTGGAGGAGGCCAGCCGTTAGCTTGGTCCGGCGGCGACTGGCGAGGCAGCGCCGCCGCTATCGGGTCCGTGCGTTTCTCCAGAGGGGCGTATCCGAGAGCGCCGGAACTGCGAAGTTGCGAATTTACGTAGTTCAGATCCATTTGAAGGGTTTGAATCTCATGTATAATTGCATAAGGATCGCCCGCGGTCCAAGGACCGAAAGCATGAATCTGTTGCCTTAAATCTCTGAGTCGATTTGTTATTTCTACTTGTTGTTGCACCAACGCTTTTCTCGCGAGAGACCCCTCAAAGGTGTTTGGGTTGCGCGCGTTGCCCCCAGAGCTGCTGCTGCTGTCCGGCACGCAGGTGATGCCGCCCGTCGAGCCCGCGCTGGCAACGACGTGATAGCCGGCCCCGCAGGTTGCGTCGGCGCGAGCCGGATCGGATGCGGCGAAAGCGAACGCCGCACAAACAGTCGCGAGCGCGCCAAGACCAGATGCGCGAACGTAGCGAACGCCCGCAAGCAGAGGGAAAACTGAAGCCGCCTGCAACAAGCGCTCAAGACAATTGCTGTGAATTTTGATGAATATCATGGGACGTGTCATCAAATGGGCCAAGGTTGAGAAGTTGGCGGACCGGAGTTCGCAAATCAGCGAATCCATGATTCTTGGGGAGCCCTCTTTCTCGGAGGTATTCCATGAGGCGCTATGCCCTGCGCGATGATCAGTTCGCCCCGATCGAGAGTTTTCAGCTTGGGCAGCCGGGGACGGCCGGGCGCAACAGCGACCGCGGCAACCGCCTGTTCGCAGAGGCGATGATCTGGAAATTCCGCGCTGGCGCGCCGTGGCGCGACATTCCCGAGCGGTTCGGCGACGGCAGGAACGTCCACAGGCGCCAGGATCCTTGTTCGCCGATAGTTCGATTTGCTCCCCTTCTTCGCATGCGGTGCAAGCAAGCGTGCGCGCCAATGCCGCTGACATTGCTACGAAACGCATATCCCCCTCCGCCGTCAAAGACTGAAAACGTCACGCTGCGACGACGAAGATCGCTGAATATGCAGGCTCAATACAATCTACCGAAATCGGCTAGTCGCCGACCGTTTGGATCGGCCTTCGCCACGACGTGCGGCGGCGCTTTATGTCGACTGGACGATAGCCTGCGGCGCCGTCAGCGCCGCGCGCAGCCTGATCGGCTGAACCGGTTTTCGCAGCACGGCGGCGTTGATTTCGCGCGCCATGATTTCGATCGCGGGATCGATGTCGCCGGTCATGAGCGTGAACTGCACCCGATCGCCATAGGCCGCGCGCAGTTTCGTCGCGACGCCGACGCCATTTTCTCTATCGCCGAGGCGCCAGTCGATCAACGCGAGCCATTCGATCGAACGGTCGACGGAAGCGATCGCTGCGAGCGCCTCTGCGCCGCAGGCGCAGGCTCGGCAGACGTAACCCCAGCTCTCGAGCAGCCGGCCGAGCGAGTCGCGAATGTGGATGTCGTCGTCCACGACCAGCACATGCGCGCCGCGCGCCGCGCCGCGCCAGCGGACCTCGGCGGGTTGCGCGGCGTTTGCTGCGCTCGGCGGCTCGGCGCGCGGCAACGCGACCGACACGACCGTCCCGCGGCCGCCCTTGGAGCCGATGTCGATCGCCCAGTCCATGGCGTCGCAGATGCGGCGCACGATTCCGAGCCCGATGCCGAGGCCCTTGCGTCCGTCGCGCTGTGGATTTCCGACCTGGAAATAATCCTCGAAGATCGCGTCCAGATGCTCTTCGTCTATGCCGATTCCCGTATCGAGAACCTGCACGACGATTTGGTCGCCACGCCGCCGGGCGCCGATCAGGACGCCGCCGGCGCTGGTGTATTTGACTGCATTGGCTGCGATGTTGGTCAGGGCGCGGCACAACAGGTCCGGATCGGCGCGCACGGCAAGATCGGTCGCGGCCACCCGAAACGCGATCGACTTGCGTTCGGCTTCCGGCCGCAGCATCGTGGCGATGTGGTCGAACACGTCGCGGAGCCGAACGTCAGCTTCGGCGGATCGCATGATCGCGGAATCGGCTTCCGACACCCCCATGATGGAATCGAACTGGCGTTGCAGGCTGCCCGCGCACTCCTTCAGCCGCCCGACGATGTCATCGAGATCGGACGGCGTCCTGGCGCGCTCCAGCGATGCGAAATAATAGCCCATCGCGCTCAGCGGCTGGCGCAGGTCGTGGCTCGCGGCGCTGAAGAAGCGGGTGCGGTCGGTGAACAGGCGCTGGATCTCCTCGGCCTGCGCCGCCTTGGTCGCGAGCAGATCTGCGATTTCGATCCGTTGCAGGATGCCCTCGCGCGTTTTCTTCAAGGATAGCGATCCGAGCCAGGTCAGATAGGGAATGGAAATCACGAGGCACACGCCGACCCGGAATTCCACGTCGCCGCCCACGGTCAGGAGAAACGCTGCCGCCGGCAACGCCACAGCCGACATCATGAGGTACATGGCCGGCGCGAAGGGCGAGGCGACCCAGACCGTGGCCGCCATGAAATTGACGATGCCCCAGACCGGCGCGAGCACCGAAATGAGCGATCCCGGCGCGTGCAGGAGTGGAACGCCCATGCTCCAGGCCGCGGCGTTGAACACGCTCGCCGCGGTCTTCGCCAGCGCCCAGGGGCGCAGACTTTCGTCGCCGGGCCTGTTGGCCGCATATCTGAGGTTGAGCGCGGTGACGAAGGTTTCGCCGACGAAGATGAGGGCGCACCAGGCGAAGACGCGGCCGAGAGGAAGATGCGCGATGCTGTGAACGACCAGACCCACGACCGCTGCGCCCGTCACCGCCATGACGTGCAGCGGGCGTATCCGGTCGATCTCGGCGACGGAATTCTGTTCAAACAGAAGGCGCTTGCCCTCGATGTCGATGCGCCGTTCGCGCTCGCCATCGCGCATGCCTCAGATCATCCCTTGGCGGATGGCCTTGCCCACGGCTTCCGTCCGGCTGCTCACGTCGAGCTGGTCGAATATCCATTTCCAGTGATTGCGCACCGTGTTCTCCGAAACGCCGAGCCGGTCGCCGATCACTTTGTCAGAATGTCCCTTGCTGGCAAGCATCAGGATGTCCTGGCGCCGCGGCGAGATCGGTCCGCCGACCGCCGGAACGTCCTCGAAGGCCTGTCCGCCGTCGAACACGATCCGGAGCGCCGCGACGAGATTACCGGACGGCCGCCCCTTGGACATGCATAGGACGACGCCGAGAGCGCGCGCCCGGGCGAGCAGCGCGAAGGGCAGATCAGCGCACAGCAGGCCCACGGCGATGGTCGGGAACGATCGCCGCACCTCCGCGATCAGGGCGAGCCCGTCCTGGTCCGGCAGCTTGTAGTCGGTCAGCAGGAGGTCGATATCCGGCTCGCTTCTCACCATGTCGAGCGTCGTCGCGGCGTCCGGCGCGCACAGGACGCTCAGGTCGGCGATCTCGGCCTCCAGCGTCCTGCAAAAGCCTTCCCGAAAGATCGGATGGTCGTCGACGAACAGGATTGTCCGCACGCTCTTGACCCCCAAAACCCGCCACGCAGACCCTCGATCGGCCGGAACGCCCGCAACCCTACGCTCGCGCCGCGCGCGGAAAATTGCAATCTACCGAAATCGGCCACCGCGCCGTCGCCGCAACGCCGACCAGCCGCGCCGGCGCGCGCGCATCCGTGACTACGACAACACTGCGGTCCCTATTGGGCGCAAAATCGGGGCTCCGGCTCCGTGATCGTTGACCGATTGTGTGCGCCGCGGGCGACCGAGTGCACAGCCGCTACGAACGTAAGCTCTCTGATTTGCCGACGGCCGGCCGTCAGGTGTGTCTGTCGGTGAACGTCCGCCCCTTCTTTTGCGACCTCCGGAGCTGTCGGCGAACGGTTTTCGCGGAGCGGTTCGAGGATATCGCCATACCGCGCGCGACGGACAAGCAGGCTTGAAGACCTCGCTCACTGCCTCGCTATCGCCCTCGGCGGGCGACCGGCCGCGCGCCTGGCGCGGCGACTTTCGGTTCAGATCAGCAACGATACGCTGTTGCGTATGGTGCGGCGTCGAACGTGCGAAGACTCGCCCACGTTCCGCATCGACAAAAAGAAGAAGAGCCCGACACAAAGCCGGGCTCTCGTTCTGTACGAAGGGAGAAAATCAGTACTTGGCGACGACCGGAGCCGCGCCCCCGAAATTGAAGTGATAATTGACGCCGGCGCGGACCACGTGACCGTTGAACCTGGTCGCGGATTGCGGAGCCGCCGCCCCCCACGGAATACCGACGGTGGTCTGGATCAGCGGACCAGCGCTGAAGGTCGCGCTGCCGAGATCATAGTAAAGATATTCGAGCTTGGCGCTCCAGTTCTGCGCGAACATCCACTCGGCGCCTGCGCCGAGCGTGTAGCCGACGCGCGTTCCCGAGTAGGCGCCTATCCCAAACAAGGGCGGATAGACCGCTGGTCCAGCCGATTCCTGTTGGAACGAGCTATAAGAAGCCTGCACGCCGCCGTAGGCCATGCCGCCCGTGACGTAGAGGAGGAACGCCGGGGCAGGGATGAAGCCGAGACGCCCGCGCAGGGTGCCCAGCCAATCGACCTTCTTCGACGCGGAAGCGATGCCCGTCCAACTTTCACGTGGGTAGCCAAACGGAGCGAGAGATTGAACGGTCGGAATCGCAGCAGACGTCGCCGATCCAAATATGCCCGCGATGTCGGTCTCGACGCCGGCAAGCAGGCTGCCCATCTGATAATTATAGCCAAGTTGGCCGCCGAGTAGGAAGCCGCCCTGATTGCCGGTCGCGATCGTGCTGGTGTTTAGCGCAGCGAGACTGTTCATAATAGCCGCAGCGCCGGCGTTGTTCAGCCCCGACGTGTTCGAGAACGCCGGAAGGCCCAGGGTATTGACTGAGTTGCTCGCACTCCAACTATAGCCCGCGTTCAAGCCAACATAGAAGCCGCTCCAGTTGATCAGAACCGGCGGCGGCGCGAGGACCGGCGGTTCTTTGCGCGACGGAAGGTCGGCCGCGAGAGCGGCGCCGGAAATCGCAATAGCGGTCAGACTCGCCAGTGCGACGTTAGAGCGTTTCATGATGGCCCCCAAAGCCCGCGATGGAGAATGTCTCCAAGATGATAAACACAATCAGTCCTTTGCGTCAGGGGAGTCAAAACGGTCCGTCAGGTTTCTCCCCGATTTCACGGCTCTGTTGCAGGTGCGCAACATAGGGTCTTATGTGCCCAGTGGCAGCAAGTTCTTATGTGCCCAGTGGCAGCAAGTATTGTGAGCGATCTTTATTGCTTTCCAAGACTTCCCTCATGTGATGGCTGTTTGGGCTGCACCCAGGGCGCGCGGCCGGCCTCGAGTTCTTCGACGGTGCGGTCGGTGATTTCCTGATAGAGCGACGCCCGGTTCTGGGCGGGGCTTCTGCGAATGGCGGGTCTCCGCGATGAGCCCCGGCCGCGAGCCTCTCCGACAGCTCCTGACCCGTCGCGGCTGAACCGGCCACTCTCTCGCTCTCGGAGGCGCGGCCATGCCGGCCGTCCCGGCTATTCCCGGCCGCTCGACTTTCGCGCGACCGATCGTCACCGGAGGCGGAGACCCGCACGGGGCTCCGTGGAGCCGCGCAGCCGGCGGAATAGAGCGGGGCCGCTCCCGGACGCGCCCCTTGAAATGCCCTCTTTATGGTGGCATATTGCGATGACCGAGAAACGTCGGCCGACTTATGATCTCGAGGCCATCAAGCTCGCGATCGGTTCGGTCGAGAGGCTGGCGATGACGACGACGGCTTTGCGCGACGCGACGGCGCTCGGATTCGATCGAGGCGGAGTTGTCGAGACGATCAGCGGGATCGAGCGGCCGATGTTCTTCAAATCGATGACAACCTTCGCCGGTCACCGCGTCTGGCAGGATGTCTATCACGTGCCGGCCCGGGGGCTGACGCTCTACATCAAATTCCAGGCGGACGTGATCACCGAGTTCACCGTGATGTCGTTCAAGGAAAAATGACCATGGCCTCGCAAGAGAAAATTCTTCCCGACACGATGGCCTCGCCCGAAACCGGCGAAACGCTGACGCGTGGCGTGCGTCCCTTCGTCGTCGCCTATAAGGGCGAGACGATCACCATCGATTTGCCAGGCTATTATCCGGCCGGCGAGGGCGATGGCGTGCATGTCGGCAAGGATATGAGCGTGGTCGACGACGCCCTGCGCTCCCTCAAGGAACAGGTCGAGGGCGTGCCGTCGCCAGCGACGATCCGGCGCGTGCGCACGAAGCTGAAGCTGTCGCAGCGCGAGGCCGGAGCACTCCTCAAAGTGGGCGAGAACGCCTTCGACAAGTACGAGCGCGGCCTTGTCGAGCCGAGCGGACCGACGAGCCAGTTGATCAAGATCCTCGACCGTCATCCGGAGATCGCCGACGAGTTGCGATGAAATCCGATAATAGGCCGGTTCGTGTGGACTTCGCGGGACGGAAGCCGTAAGGGCTCCCGCCCAGCGCGCCGTTAGCGCACGTAGGGATCGTACTCGAAGATGATGGAGGCGGGATCGCCGTCGAATTCGTCGGAGGGCATAACGCCATACCGCCATCGGACTGAAGGAGCGTGACACAGACCATCAGCGTCTTGGCAAGAGCCCAAGCATGGGTCTGAGCGAGGGTGAGATTCTGCGACATTGTTCCGGCTCCCGTCTTGCGGCGGGGACCATCCCCGCCCGAGAGGCGCCCGAAGCGTGCGGATCGTGGACGCGATCACCTCGCAGGCGGAGCCGCATAGCCGCACCCCTGATGAGGTGGAGCGGCCCGCACTGCCAAAAGAGCGACTTTGAACATGCCAGCGGCGGCCCCCGTCCTTCACGAAATCACCCGGGCGGGATCATCTCGTAATCGGGGGGCGCCATCATCTTGGAATTAGGGGGCGGGATCATTCCGTTACGGGGGCGCCATCATCCAGGAATTGGGGGGCGCCTTCGTCAGGAATCTATACGTATTGAGCGAGGCGCTGGCCGGCCGCCTGCGCGGAGGCTCACACGTCCCGAAAATCCCCCGGCTTCAGCCCGGGG
>JAJYCZ010000157.1 GCA_021777915.1 Pseudomonadota bacterium
CGAGGCCTCGACGAAGCGCCGGACCAGATCGGGATTTTTTTGCAGCAGGTCGCGGCGGGTCTCGATGGTGGTGGCGTAGGTCTCGTAGCCATGATCGGCGAGCAGGAAGACATTGGGCTCGAAGCCGCCGGAGCGCGCTATGGCGAAGGGCTCCGAAGTCAGATAGCCCTGTTCGATCGAATGTCTGTCGGCGATGAAGGGGGCCGAATTGAAATTATAGGTCGCCACTTTCGCCCGCGAAAACCCCCATTTTTTCTCCATCCACGGCCAGACCGTGGTCAAGGTCGCCAAGCCGACGAAGGCCTTGTCGGCCTTGGGCAGATCGTCGAAACGGTCGAGGCCGGCGCCCGGATGGGACATGAAGACCAAGGGGTCCTTCTGGAAAATCGCGGCGACGGTGACGATGGGGATTTTCTCGGCCAGAGCCGAAAATTCGCCGATCAGATTGTCGCCCATATAGAAATCGGCGCGGCCGGCGGCGAGCAGCAGGCGGTTGTTCTTCTCCGGCCCGCCGGGCAGAATCGTCACGTCGAGCCCGTATTTCGCGTAAGTTCCGTCCGCGACCGCCTGATAGAAGCCGCCATGTTCGGCCTCGGCCAGCCAGTTCGAGGCGAAAACCACCTTGTCCAGCGCGAAAGCCGGGGCGGAGAACAGCAGGCCGACAAACAGCGCCGGGACGAATTTTGGCAGGCTACGGATCAAGGGACCCCTCCGCGCAGATCGACCCCGGCAGCAGAGGCGATCGCGCTGCGCCGGTCAAGACCGGGCGGCAAACGGGATTTGCCTTGTTTCAACCTGTCCTTTGCCTTTCCGCCGATTGACGCTCCCGGCGAAATCCCTTCTTTTGCCGGCTCCTGTCCCCCTCGGCGGACCGCCCGCACATGCATCTTCTTCTCGTCATTCTCGCCGGTTTCGGCGCGGGCTTCATCAATGCGCTGGCCGGCGGCGGCTCCTTCCTGACCTTTCCCGCGCTGATCGGCGCCGGGCTGCCGGCGATCGACGCCAACGCCACCTCGACCCTCGCCCTGTTTCCCGCGCAGGTGGCGACCACCTATGCCTATCGCCACGGTCTGGCTCGATCGCTGGAAGACCCGCGCGTCAACGGCCAGACTCTCGCGATCATTTCGCTGGTCGGCGGCTTTTTCGGCGCGCTCCTGCTGCTTTCGACTTCGGAACAGCTTTTCGAGCGCCTGATTCCCTTCCTGCTGCTCGGCGCGACGCTTGTCTTCGCCGCGGGCATGATCATGCCGAAGCAGGCGGAAAAACAGGTCCTGAGCGCGACCGGAATTCTGGTCGCCCAATGTTTCGTCGCGCTTTATGGCGGCTATTTCGGCGGCGGCATCGGCATATTGATGCTGGCGGCGCTGACGCTTTACGGGCTCAAGGACATCGTGCTGATGAACAGCCTGAAAATGGCTTTGGCGGCGCTGATGAACCTCACCGCGACCGGCGTTTTCCTGTTCTCGGGCCGCATCCACTGGCTGGAGGGGATCATCCTCTCCGCCGGCTCGATCGCCGGCGGTTTTGCGGGAGCGCACGCCGGATCGCGCATTCCGCCGCTTTTCGTGCGGCTGTTCGTGATTGTCATCGGCCTCGTGCTCAGCCTGCACTTCTATCTCAAGACTTTTTGACCGGGAGCCGCCCATGTCCGCCCTGCCCCAAAAAATGCGCGAAATTTTCTTCGACGGCGCCGGCGGGCCGGAGGTCATAAAACTGCGCGAGGCGCCGGTTCCCGCGCTCAAGGCCGGAAAAGTCCTGGTCGAGGTGGCGGCGGCCGGGATCAACCGGCCCGACTGCATCCAGCGAATGGGGCTCTATCCGCCGCCGCCCGGCGAAAGCGACGTTCCCGGTCTGGAAATCGCCGGGAAAATTGTCGCCCTTGGCGAGAATGTCGAAGGTTTGAAAATCGGCGATGAGATTTGCGCTTTGGTCGGTTCGGGCGGCTATGCCGACTTTTGTCTCGCCGACGCGCCGCTTTGCCTGCCCCGGCCAAAGCCTTTGAACCCGGCCGAGGCGGCGGGAATCCCTGAAACCTTTTTCACCGTTTACGACAACGTCTTCACGCGAGGCGCGTTGAAGCCGGGCGAGACTTTTCTCGTCCATGGCGGGTCGAGCGGCATCGGCTCGACGGCGATCCAGCTCGCCAAGAGTTTCGGCGCAAAAGTCTTCACCACCGCCGGCTCGGCGGAAAAGGTCGACTTCTGCAAAAGCCTCGGCGCCGATGTCGCGATCAATTACCGCGATCAGGATTTTCTGAGCGAGGTGAAGGCGCTCACCGGCAAGAAGGGCGTGGACGTCATTCTCGACATGGTCGGCGGGCCTTACCTGCAAAAGAACCTGTCGGCGCTGGCGCCAGATGGCCGGCTGGTGCAGATCGCCTTCCTGCAAGGCAGCAAAGTCAAGGATTTCGACTTCATGAGCGTGATGCTCAAGCGCCTGACGCTCACCGGCTCGACGCTGCGCGCGCGCCCGCTGGCGGTGAAGGCCGCCATCGCACAGGCGCTGCGGGAAAAGGTCTGGCCGTTGCTCGACAGCGGCGCGGTCAAGCCGATCCTCCACGCGACCTTCCCGCTCGAACAGGCGCGCGCCGCCCATGAGCTGATGGAATCCTCGGGCCATATGGGCAAGATCGTTTTGCTGACGGGGAGATAAGGGCGATTGTCATATCGCTTTCGCGAGCTTACTTTCCAATCCGAAAGCACTATGCCCGCGAACGATCAAGGTTCCCGGAAGCCCTTGACGGACCACTGAAGGCGTCGAACTCCACAAAAAGCCGCGAATGTATTTATACAATTCGTATCATGTCCCCGTAACCCCATGTCCCCGTAACCCCATGTCCCCGTAACCCCCGCTTTCATGGTTAGTGCTCTAACGGTAATGACGATGGCGCGACGAAAACAAGATAGCGATATTCCATTACACAGCGTTGTTGGCTCCCTTGCTCTTAAGCTAGCGCGACGACGGACGCCACGACTACTGTTTATTCTATTGCACAGGCTTCTCAACCGCCCAACTCTTACTCATTCACGACTAAGGACGCCGCAATTACAACGGATTCCATTGCCATGGATTCTCGGCTCCCTCGCTCTGATTGGTATGCTGTTTTCGATGAGGAACTCGAATGGCTTTATCGCCATTATCGGAGCTGGGTTCCTAGTCATAGGCATACGCTTTTCCGAGCGCCGCAGCGCGCGTCGCAGACTCCTCGAAGTAGTCGAGTTGAAGACCGACGAGAAATTAGAGTCGTTGCTTAGAAGAAGGGCGCAGCTCGTTAGGCCCGACCCCTATGGTAAACTCCAGCTCGACAAATGGAATAAAGAAATCCGTTATTTTCTCGACGAACAGGTCCGTCCTTCGTTGGAACGTCGAGAGCGCGCCGCATTGGAGCGCAATTACGAGGAAGTTGTCGCGGGCATCGCGGAGAAAGTCGAAGCCGCAATGCGCGATTGCCCCACCGTCACGCGGATATCCGATGATATGACGCCGGTCGAGTTTGAGAGCTTTTGCGCGGAGGAGTTGCGTCGCTCTGGATGGGATGCGCATGTGACCATGCAAAGTCGAGATCAAGGGGTCGATGTGGTCGCCGTCAAGAATGGCCAGCGCATTGTGCTTCAATGCAAATTTTATAGCTATCCCGTCGGGAACAAATCCGTGCAAGAGATAACTGCCGGAAGAGCATACGAGCAGGCAGACATCGCAATCGTGGTGTCCAATAACCGATATACGCAAGCAGCGGAGCAACTCGCTGCAACAAACCGCGTCCTGTTGTTGCATTATCGAGACCTCAAAAACCTTGACGACATACTCAACCGCGTCTGACAGCACGCGGCGCAAAATCGGATTACGGGGACGGGATTACGGGAACGGCATATCAATTGTAACAACTGGCCTCGCGCGTCGTGAGCCAGCGGCGCGACCTTGGCCCCTTCTCGTGGACGAACGGGCAAAATCACCTCAGCCGCACCGGAAAAATCTCCGCCGTCAGCTGCACATTATTGCCCAGGCCGTAATAATAGGACGCGGGACGCGAAACCAGGCGCAGGAACTGGAACAGGCGGAAGCGCAGCAGCCGCCACAGGCTGGCGTGTCGCGGCGGCAGCAGGTTTTCATGCGCGACATGGACGATCCAGCGCCGGCGCCGCGGCGGCAGGTCGATCTGCCTGTGCCGGGCGAGACCTTCCAGCCATTTCTCGACATCCGGCTCCTCCATGAAGCCGAAGCGCAATTCGACGCCGATGATCCCGCCGCATTCGGGCGAGCGGTGGAAATTGGTCACTTTGTAGCGGTTGTCCTCGACATAGGGCGCCTTGACGTGGGTGACCTCGACAAAGATCAAATGGCGGGGCAGGACGCCGGCGCGGTCCCACATCATCTGCGCCAGAGCCGGAACGCGGTCTTCGGGCGAATTCAGCGATTTCGGCGACATCACCACGGCGCTGCGCTCGATAAAGGCGGGGCTGGCGCGATGTCTTTCGATCAGTTCGGCGAGAGTCATCGTGCTTCTGGCTTCATAGGCGGCGAAGGTCGCCTTGCGGCCCCAGCGCCAGGTCGCCATCACCACGAAAGTCGCGACGCCAACCAGCATCGGGATGAAGCCGCCGTCGAAAAATTTCAGGGTGCTGGCGATGAAGAAGCCGCCGCTGATCGTCGTCAGCGCGCCCCACACAAGCGCGGTCGCGCGCCGGCTCCAGCCCCAATAGCGGCGGGCGATCAGGAACATGGCCAGCGAGGTGATGACCATGACCCCCGACACCGCGAGGCCATAGGCCGCCGCCAGCGCACTGGCGGAGCCGAAGCCCAGCACCAGCGCCACGCAGCCGGAAAGCAGCGCCCAGTTGACGAAAGGCGCGTAAATCTGCCCGGCGTGCCCCTCATGGGTGTGGGTGAGCGCGATGCGCGGGAAAAGGCCGAGGCGGATCGCCTGCGAGATCAGGGAAAAGGCGCCGGAAATCAGCGATTGCGAGGCGATGATCGTCGCGGCGGTCGCCAGCGCCACCATCGGATAGAGCATAGCCTGCGGCGTCATGCTGTAGAACAAAAGCCCCTGCCGGACCGGCGCGCCGGAAAGCAAAAAACTCCCCTGCCCCAGATAATTGAGCAGCAGCGCCGGAAAGACCACCGCGAACCAGCCGAGCCTGATCGGCCTCGCGCCGAAATGGCCGAGATCGGCGTACATCGCTTCGCCGCCGGTGATGACCAGCATGACCGCGCCGAGAATTTCGAACTTTTGCAGACCGTCCGCCTGGAGAAGGAATCGCAGGCCATGGACGGGGTTGAAGGCCGAGAGAATTTCGGGATGGCCGGCGATCTGCGCGAGGCCGAGCGCGGCGATGACCGCGAACCAGACCAGCACGATCGGGCCGAAAATCCTCCCCACCCCTGAAGACCCGCGCTTCTGGATCGAGAACAGGGCGCTGAGCAGAACAATGGTCAGGGCCAGGACGGCGAAATGGCCGAGATGAGGCGCGGCGACATGAAGCCCCTCGACCGCCGACAGAACGCTGATCGCGGGCGTGATCATGCCGTCGCCCAGCAGCAGGCCGGCGCCCAGCATCAGCGACCACAGCACCAGCCGGGCGGTCCGGTTGGAGCGGTCGTGCAGCAGGCCGTAAAGCGCGAAGACGCCGCCCTCGCCCTCGTTCTGGGCGCGCAGCACCAGCGCCGCGTATTTGATCGACACGATGAGCGTGATCGCCCAGATCACCAGGGAAACGCCGCCGAGCACATGATCCGCCGCGCGCGAAACGCCGTCGTGGAACAACTGGTCCATGGCGTAGAGCGGCGACGTGCCAATGTCGCCGTAAACCACCCCGATCGCCGCCAGCGCCAGGCGCGGCGTCGAGCCGCGCGGCGCGCGGGAGGCGCCCGAAACGGGACGGAAAATTCTGGCGACGTGGCCCCCCGGGCCGGCGGGAAGATTCATCTCGCCTCCATTCTCGAAGGCGAATTCTGTTTCAGCAAGGCCTTGTCCAGAAATGATCTGGAACAATTGCCGGGCAAAAGGCGAGCGGCGAGGACTCCCTCCCCTTTTTGCAGAGGGCCGGGGTGGGGGTAAAAACCTTCGGCGCGTCCGAACGGCGCCCCCTGCCCTTACTCTCCCCATGAGGGGGAGAGAAATTGCGGCGCCAATTCGGTGTGAACGGATGGCCTAAAAATCGGCCCCTCCCTCAACTCCTGGCGATTTCCGCAAAAGCGGCATAGCTCGAAACCAGCGCGAGAATGAGCTGGCGCGCGTCCTCGTCGCGGATCAGGGCGAAATCGCGCGTCAGCCGCGCCTCCTCATCGGCCGCCCGCGCGTCATTGTCGGTGAGGCGGACGAGCCCCTCCGCCGTAACCGAAAAGCCCTCGAAAAATTCGCCGGGCTGCACGTTCAGAATGCGCGAAAGCGAGCGCATCGTCTCGGCCGAGATCCGCTCTCGCCCCTCTTCGAGGTCCCGCAGACGTTCCACGGCAATGTTCATCCGCGAGGCGAGCCGTTCCTGCGACAGGCCGCGGTTCTCCCGCAGAACCCGCAACCGCGCGCCGACATATCGATCGATGAAGTTCGTCGTCATCATGCCCAAAGCCATTTCTGCCGGCTGAACCACCGGGTGTTTCGGTTGCGACCGCCCCGCGCCTTCGCATGCATCGGATCGGCGCGGTGATCACACTTCATGTTCATTTGTGCACCATCTTCGCCCGCAACTGCAAGTTAGTCGCCCATTCATCATGAATTTGAGGAGCATATACCGTTAAGTCAGAGTGGTGACCTGCGTCATACATGACTATACATAATTTTTCGACCAAATCCCGGAGGCTATCGTCACGCAACGGGTCAAATCGCGTCGACTTGAGCGGCGCCGCGCCGGCATCGGGCGCGTCGCCATGCGATCCTGGCGCCCCCCGCCAAACAGAGGATTTCGACCGACGCAGATCGGATACTTGCGCCTTCCATTGCCGCAGGAATTGGGATATTCAGGAGGCCGAGCCGCCTGTCCGGCGAATGCGCCTTCTTCTCTCGTTTCGTTCCGCCGTGACGATTTTGACGACCTGCGTCGCATGGGAGGTTGACGAATGACGGGTTTAGCCGAAAGCGACACGCCGGATCTAAAGGCGTACATGGCGAATACGCTAATTTGGTCCAAAGCTAACGTAAAAGAAATCACATCATTCAAGCTATACTCTTTTTCGGCTCCGGTGACGACGATCGACAACTGGATATCATCGGAAGCCTCGAGATTGCCGATTGATCGCGTGGTTGCCGTCAAGATCGACGCCGAAGGACAAGAAGGGCAAATCCTGTCTGGCGCGGTGACGACTTTGGCCCGCCAAAAACCGCTCATTTTGGCCGAATCCGGCCATCGTATTCAACTGGCCAGGGATGTAGCCGATCGCCTTGGTTACGTCCTCGCCGAACGGAGCGGAAATCAACTTTACGAATCGAACAAGCCGACACCCCGGTGCAATGGTTTTTTTGTTCACCCTGATCAATTCTCCTACTACAGGGATATTGGCCTGATGAAATAGCAGCGCCATTTTCGAGCCTTTGGCCAGCGACCCGACTTCTCCCCGCTTCCGGTTCAACGAAATCAAGGCATGCCGCCAAATCAGAAGGGAAAGAACCGCGAAATGAACGGAATCCGCTGCGATGAGCGATAGTGAGGCAGCCTCGGTTCTCGCGGAACAAGCGTGGGGCGCCCTGGGCCGCGGCGACTGGCGCAAGGCGGCGTCGCTCGCGGCCGACTTGCGTGAGCGCTTTCCCGATCGCCCGGCGGGCTATGAGGTCGGGGCGAACAGCGCGCGCGAATTGGGGTTGTTCGACGACGCCGCCGCCATCGCGGCGGAAGCCCTGGTTCGCTTTCCGGCCCAGCCCTGGCCGGCGGTCGAGCAGGCATGGATCGCTCTGGCGCGCGGCGATCTCGACGAGGCCCGCCGTCTCGCGGCCGAATTGCGCGTCCGTTTTCCCGACGACCACGTCGGTTATCAGATTGGGGAGACGAGCGCGCGCGAATCGGGGCGGTTCGACGACGCCGCCGCGATCGTGGCGGAAGCCCTGGTCCGCTTTCCGGCCCAGGCCTGGCCGATGGCGCAGCAGTCATGGGCGGCCCGAGCGCGCGGCGACCTCGACGAGGCCAGCCGTCTCGCCGCCGAATTGCG
>JAJYCZ010000158.1 GCA_021777915.1 Pseudomonadota bacterium
CCCAAGCAGTTGCGCGAACTGCATCTGCGGGTGAACGCGCCGGAGAAGTGAGAAGAGGCTGTAAGGGGTTCCTTGCGCTTCCGTCTTTCGGCGCGCATTGCCGCCATGACGCCATCGGCTTAGACTTCTTCGAGAAAGGAGTTACGCCATGGTCAAGGCGATCCGCGTGCACGAAACCGGCGGGCCGGAGGTTCTGCGTTACGAGGATCTTGGCGACCTGCCACCGCCCGGTCCGGGCGAGGTCCAGATCCGCCAGCACGCCGTCGGCGTGAATTTTCTCGACGTCTATTTCCGCACCGGCGCCTATCCCGCGCCAGCCATGCCGTTCATTCCCGGCAATGAGGGCGCGGGCGAGATCGTGGCGGCCGGCGCGGGCGTGACAAGGTTCAAGCCCGGCGACCGCGTGGCTTACGCCGGCTCGCTCGGCGGCTATGCCACGGCGCGCAATATCGAGGCGAAATTCGTCGTCCCCCTGCCCGACAATATTTCCTTCGAGACGGCGGCGGCGATGATGCTGAAGGGCCTGACCGCCGAATATCTGCTGTTTCGCTCCTACAAGGTCCAGCCCGGCGACATCGTGCTGGTCCATGCAGCGGCGGGCGGCGTCGGCCTCATTCTCTGCCAATGGGCGCAGGCGCTGGGCGCGACGGTGATCGGCACGGTGGGAAACGAGGACAAGGCGAAGCTCGCCCGCGAGGCCGGCGCGCATCACGTCATTCTCTACCGCGACGAGGATTTTGTCGCGCGGGTTCGCGAGATCACCGGCGGGAAATTATGCGCTGTCGTTTACGACGGCGTCGGCAAGGCGACTTTCCCCGGCTCGCTCGACTGCCTGCGGCCCTTGGGCAGCTTCATCAGTTTTGGGTCGGCCTCGGGGTCGATCGAGGCGTTCAATCTCGGCCTTCTGGCGCAAAAAGGCTCGCTTTACGTTCAGCGGCCGACCCTGTTCACCTATTTGGCTGATGAGTCGCGTCTGCGGGACATGGCGGCGCGCCTGATGGCCGCCGTCGGCTCCGGCGCGGTGAAAATCGCCATCCACGCCCGCTACAAGCTGGAAGAAGCGGCCTTGGCCCACCGCCAGTTGGAGGCCCGCCAGACGACTGGCGCGACGGTGCTGGTGACGTAAGCGTCATTGCGAGGAGCGAAAGCGACGAGGCAATCCACGCCGCGTCTCTGCCGCAGCGTGGATTGCTTCGCGGAGCCTGCCGTCGGACCGGCCGAAGGCCGAATCCCTTGGCTCGCAGTGACGGTTCTACACCGCCGTCCCGTGCAGATCATACGCCTCGGCGCGGTCGATCTTCACCGTCACGAACTCGCCGACCCGCAAGGGGCGGCGGGACGCGACAAAAACCTTGCCGTCGATCTCCGGCGCGTCGGCCTTGCTGCGGCCTTCGCCGCCGCCTGCAAAAACCTTGTCGATCAGCACGGCGAGCCTCTTGCCGACCTTGGCCTTCTGGCGGCTTTGCGAAATCTTGCGCTGCTTTTCCATGAAGCGGCGCCAGCGGCTGTGCTGGACCTCGGACGGAACCGGCGCGAGGCCGAGATCGTTGGCGGCGGCGCCGGCGACCGGCTCATATTTGAAGGCGCCGACGCGGTCGAGCTTGGCTTCGTCCAGCCAATCGAGCAGGATTTGGAAATCTTCCTCGGTCTCGCCGGGGAAGCCGACGATGAAAGTCGAACGTAAGGCGAGATCGGGAACGAGCGCCCGCCAGGCCTGGATTCGCTCAAGGGTTTTTTCGACATTGCCCGGCCGCTTCATCGCCCGCAGCACGTTGGGCGCGGCGTGCTGGAAGGGAATGTCGAGATAGGGCAGGATTTTGCCTTCCTCCATCAGCGGCAGGACCTCGTCCACATGCGGATAAGGATAGACGTAATGGAGCCGGGTCCAGACGCCGAAGCGCCCCAGTTCCTCGGCGAGGTCGTAAAAACGGGCGCGGATTTCGCGGCCGTCATAAAGGCTTGAGGCATAGCGCAAGTCCTGCCCATAGGCGGAGGTGTCCTGCGAGACGACCAGCAGCTCCTTCACCCCGGCCTTGACCAGCTTTTCCGCCTCGCGCAGCACGTCCGCCACAGGGCGCGAGTCCAGGTCCCCGCGCAGTCTCGGGATAATGCAGAAGGTGCAGGAGTTATGGCAACCTTCTGATATCTTTAAATAAGCATAATGACGTGGGGTGAGCTTGATTCCCTGGGGCGGCATGAGGTCCACAAAAGGATGCGGCGTGGGCGGCGCGGCGCGATGCACCGCCGCCATCACGCTCTCGTAATCCTGCGGGCCGGTGATCGCGGAGATATCGGGATAAGCGTCGAGGATCGGGCCGGGCTCGGCGCCCATGCAGCCGGTGACGATCACCTTGCCGTTTTCCTTCAACGCCTCGCCGATGGCGGCGAGCGATTCCGCCTTGGCGCTGTCGAGAAAGCCGCAGGTGTTGACGATGACCGCGTCGGCGCCGTGATGATTGCGGCCGATCGCATAGCCTTCGGCGCGCAGCCGGGTCAGGATGCGCTCGGAATCGACGAGGGCCTTGGGGCAGCCGAGCGAGACGAAGGAAATCGTCCGGCTCTGCTTGGCGTTGGGGTCCAGTTCCGTGGCGCTGTCGTTCATCTCTGCGGCTTGATCCATGCTGTCGAGAACCGTCTGTTAGAAGATCAGCGCGCGGATAGAAAGACCTTGCGGCCATTGTGAGGCCGCGACGGCTTGCCGCTTGCGTTTCAAGCGCAAAGAGGCGAGAACGCGGGCAATTGCGGAAGGGTGGCCGAGTGGTTTAAGGCAGCGGTCTTGAAAACCGCCGTGGGTGAAAGCCCACCGTGGGTTCGAATCCCACCCCTTCCGCCAGTCAAGCCCAAATTTGCTATGTTTTGCGGCGTTTTTTTATCGCTTCCCTAGACACGTCCCTAGAGACGGAAGGCGAACAAAAGCCCCGTCGCGTGCCGCCAGACAGAACAAAAACGCCCGCCAGTGCATCAGCCATCGACTCGGACGTTCAACGGCGGGACAGGGACAGAGGCGACCGGCCGCGAAGCGAAGGAGGTTTGCGAGGCGCGGTTGCCGACCGCGTATCCCATGCCGAGGGACCGCTGAAAAAAGTCACGAACGCGTCAGGCCATCGCCCAATTCGTATTGTGCTTGCGCCGAAATATAGTCCGCGCAATGATGTTGCCAATTTCGATGTCGCGAGAGGCGGCGATGACTAAACAAATAGTGTACGTCCACCAAAGCACGCCAGGTCTTTTGGGCGGCGCCATGGCCTGCATTTTCGCGGTTTTGGGAATCTTCACTTTTGGCACTCTGTTTGTTCCCATTGCGGCCATATGTGGCATTCTCGGCCTATTTAGCGCGATCACGCGGTTCAATCTAAGCGGCCTTTTGGTCTCGCTCCTTGGCCTCTTCCTGACAATCATCGGCCTGCTGACCTCCCCAGCGCTGCTGTTGATGTTAGGCCTCGGCGCAGCCATAAGCGCTGGGGCGCAGCATTGACGGTCTGTTCCCCGTCAAGCGGACGCCTCCGTCCGCCGGTCAAGCCCTATTTCCCTAGGTTTTGCGGCATTTTTTTATCGCTTCCCTAGACCCGTCCCTGGAGACGGAAAGCGAACAGAAGCCGAAAGACCGCAGTGCATCCGGTTCAGACGCCATCGACGCGCACGCCGGAAGCGGGCCGGCTTTATAAAACCGCCGGGGCCGCTCGCCCAGCCACCCCAGCGGTTCCCCCGCGGGAGGGACTGCATAACCCCCGCAAGCTTTGAATTTGTATGCAAAAGCGCCGGGGGCCTCTTCGACTTCCCCGGCGCTTCCTCGCGGAGGACGGCCGACGACCTCCGAAAGCCTTGAAATTTCGGCGGCGGCTCAAAAACCGCCGCTTTCCAGCAACTGCCGCAGTTTAAATTCGCGTTGGTCGACGATCCGCCCCTCTTGGATAGGAAGTTTCATCGAAGAAATGAAGGATTCGCGGCCAAAAAACTCGGACACCCGATGTCCAGTTGGTTCGACTTTCCTGACCTCGCGCAATTCGCCGCGGGGAAGGTCATCCGGCCGCGCCGCATAAGCCATCGCGTCATTGTAAATCTCGCCTTCGATGGCGTTAAGCGCCTTCCCGTCAAAGTCGAGAAATGAACCTACGCTTTTCCAGGCCGGGGAATATTGGCGCAATTCGCGCAGCAGCCGCGCCCTGTACGAGTGCGGTCGTTCGCTGGGATATGGCGCCGGCGCGGAACGCTTGCCAAGCGCATTATAAATGCCATCCGCGCGGGACTGCGCATCGGCGAGCGTCCTTTCCTCATCCGGACGAAGCGGCTGAGCCGATCGCATTTTGCGGTCAATCTCGCCCTCACGCTGGCGCAACTCGCTTTTGAGTTTTTGGGCCTCGTGAATCGCCCTGACCAGCAATTCGCCGTCGTCGGCGCCCGGTTCGTGGCGCGTGTTCGTGGCGGCGTCGGCGCGTGATCCTTCGAGCCGGTCCATTCGTCGGCTCATCGATTCAATCGCGTCAAGCATCCGTGCAATCTGTTCTTCATTCATGATTCGGAAAACCCCCAAAAATTACGTATTTCTCGCCGGAGGCGAGGGCTTCACTTTCCGCGCGTGCGCGAAATTCGGATATGTCTTCGCCTTCCCGGCGGTTCCATCTCAAATCGCCAGCGCAGGCGAAGCGAAATGGGTCGGCGTCCGGTAGTCCGCCCCGGATGACAATCGACATGATTTGCGTCTGGGCGGCGGCGACGCCTTCCAGAACGGCGAGGCGGGCGATGAACGAGCGAGCCGTCATGAGCGATCCCCGGCCTGTTCCAGCGCCGTCAAACGCTTTTCAAACTCAGTCGCCTTGATCGCGCGAATGAAGCCCTCGACCAGCGGAACGACACCGGCCGCCTCGCCGGGCGTGATCTCGCCGGTCGCTACGCCTTCCAGCAGGCCAGCCAGCGCTTTCGATGCGTCTTCGAGCTTCTCGATTTTTGGCAGGTCGAAGCTGACGGGTCGGTCTTTTCGTGGCGGAAGTAGGCGTTCCATACAAATTCTCAGAGCGACCCCGTCGCCCGCCTTGGCGAGGTCGATAGCGGCCCGGGTCAACGTCTCGCTCTCGCCGTCTAGCAGCGCTTGGGCGGCCCGCGTGACGCGCGCCAATGCGCCTTTCGGCTTGCCCACGTTTCCGCGCTGAAAGGGCCGCCCTGGCCCCCGCCGTCGCGAATTTTCGCCACTTTTGCGGGAAGTGTCACTCATCGTCGGCGTCCGCCATTTTCCGGGCCGCGGCTTCTTCGAACGGGGTCGAGGCGAGCCACTCGCGAACGATGCGTCGAACGAGCCAGCTTCGCGAGCGCGGGATTTCCGCCGCCGCCGCAATCGCGTCGAGACGGGCGACCAATTCTGGGTCGAGGGTGAGAAGTACAGAAATTTTGTTGGCCATGGCTTATATATAAGCCGGTTTTGCCAATATATCAAGCGCAACTCTAAGTGTACCCCAAAGAACCGCATTGTTTTACTCTGTCGATTGCTGTCTATATACGTCCACTAAACAAAATTGAGGTATGCGATTTTTTTTGAGCGACCGCTGGTTTTTCGGCCGATATGGGGCCGGTCGCCCTGCTCGCGCCCAGTCGATTAGGGATGGCGCTAGGGATTTCCCACGGTGGAAGACTTGAGTGTTGATTTTGCGAGGAAAATTGTCACGATTGGCGGACATACCATCCGCCCAACCATGACGCACATGACGCACAATGACGCATTTTCTATAGAGTCCAAATGTGCGCGCGCGCATACGCGTATATAGGGGGGTCATATGGCAAAGTGCGTCATGGTGCGTCATGCGTCATGGTCGCCGGGACATATGCGCGGCCTTGCCAATCTTTGATTGAGGCCCACCCGGCCCTTGTCAGGACTGAAGCAATTCGGCGCTGATCGGCCGTCCCGATTCTGTCGGTTCGCATGTCGAGCGCATCGCGGGCAATTTCGGTCACGGTGACGCGCGATCGGCCGGCGATAAAGCCTTCGATGGCGTTTTCCCAAGGGTCGCACTCGAAACGGGCTTCCTGTTCGCTGGCAATATGGCGGCGCTCGAATTCGCCGTCAGGCCACCATTTGCCGGCACCGAGATATTGGCGGACAGCTTCGGCAAAGAGTTGGTCGCGGTCGCGGGTGAGGGCGTCCGTATCAATCGATCCGACTTTTACGGGCCAGAAGCGCCGGCCGCCGGTTTCGTCGCGGAGATAGTTCGTCTTGTTGGTCGAGCCGATGAAAACGCACTGGCGTGGCTCTTCCACTTCGCAGCGGCCATATGACGGTCTATAGCGTTCGACGGGCCGCGTGATGAATGCTTTAAGCGCGGCGTCCTCGGCGCGGCTCATCGCCGACATTTCCGCAATCTCGATAAGCCATTTTCCGCGAAGGTGCATTGAAACATCCTTGCCGATCGTCACGTCAGGCAGGTTGTCGCTGAAATATTGGCCGCCGATGATGGCGCAGGCCGTCGATTTTCTCGCGCCTTGCGGTCCCTCCAAGATCAGCATGTAATCCGCCTTGCACCCGGGCTGAAAAATCCGTGCGACGAGGGCGCGAAAGAACATCGGGCCGATTCCGGCGACATAAGTCGACTGGTCGGCGCCAAGGTAATCGGCGAGCCAAGTCGCGAGGCGCGGGACGCCGTCCCATCTGAGCGAATCCAGATAGTCCCGGACCGGATGAAACGAGTTCTCTTGCGCCCGAAGGTCAATCGCCGCGTGGACGGTCTCCTTCGAGATTCGGGCTAGGCCCTGCCATTGAAGCCACTCTTGCAATCGGATTGCGTCGGTGTCGCGGACGGGGCGCGGCAGATCGTCGGCGTCGTCGCCGCCAGGAAGTTCCACCGCCAAGATTGGCGACCGCAACATCTCGTCATAGAGGAATGCTCGGTTAATCGACGGGAGACGCCGCAGGGCGATCATTGCGCTTGCGACGTTCGGGACGGGCGCGCCACGATGGTCGAGTTGGGCGCCGGCGAGCCAGTCGGCGATCACAAGCGACGGCGATTGTTTTCGCGCGACATGGCTCATTTGCTGCTCTCCGATGTCTGATCGTCGAGCATCTCCAAATCGTTCCATGACCGCGCCGCCGCCTTGATATAGGCGATGGCGGATTTGAGTGAATAACGCATCCCGGCCCGGTCGTTGAGGTCAGCGTAAGTCGGCGTCATTGCCGAATAATGAGATGCGAGCGCGGCATTTTCCGCGATATCACGAACGAGAAGAATGCGATGGTCGTGAATGGCGGCTTTGCTCATCGCGCGCCCTCCCCAAAAATCAGGGGCGCCAACGTCGCGGCGACGGCGGGCGAAATTTCCGCGCGGCGAGCAATCCATGCCGCGCGAAACGCTTGCAAAGTCGGGGCTTTCGGGCTATTCTCCGGATCGATCGCCGCCAAGCTGATCGCATTTTCCAGAGCCCGGCCCGCCGCCAGCGAGGCCGGGTTCATCGTTTCGTGTTGCATCAAGCGACCTCTGCCCCGAGAGCGGCTGCCCACTCCTTCGCGTTCTCGGCGCGAATTCCGGTTCTCCGACCAATTTTGACGACCCGAAGACTTCCTTCTTTGATTTCCTTGTAGGTGCGACCGCGCCCGATGCCGGACCAGGCGCAGAATTCTTCAATCGAGAGAATCCCGCCTGTCGCCATACGTTCAGCGATTGAAAAAGTATTTGCTGATTTTCCGTCGCGCATTGTTTTCTCCAAAAGTCGCCGAAGACGTTTCGGCGTTCATGGGAGTAACATCGCGCATCGCGGCAGATTATTTTAGGGAACGGAATTTGCCGTTTTTCATTCCCTACGCCGTTTCGACGGCAGCCACTTTTCCAATTCCTTGCGGATATTCTCTGGCCCGGCAAAAATGTGCGTATGGGCCAACGCGGCGTTCGTTAGGGCGACGACAGCGCCATCCTCACCGACTCCGAGCGGAATGGGGCGCTCCCAATTCACTAGCCCACATTTCTCACGCGGCTGAGGCGCAACGGGGCCTCTGACGGTGTAAACTTGTTTTGCGAGAACGAGTTACGCCGATTCGAGGGGGCTCCCCGATGCAGACGGAGTGTAGCGCGAGCGAGAT
>JAJYCZ010000159.1 GCA_021777915.1 Pseudomonadota bacterium
ATTCGAGCAGATTCTTGTGGCTGACATAGAGGCGATACAGGGTGCGAATGATCGCGTCGCCCATCAGCCAGGCTTGATGGGCCAGGAAAATGATGGTGAGCGAGGACAAGGTCAGCGCCAGCTTGAGATCGCCCCCGAGCGCGCGGAAATGACTGGCCAGAGTGATTCCGGGGCGGCGTGGCGGTATGGCCGCGATGACGGGAATCATCGGCGGCAAGGCGATCGTCGCGAGCACGAAGGCGGTCCAGACCAATGCCGCATGGAGCGGCAGGAGCCAGCCCGCGAGCAGGGCGAGGATCGCAAGCGGCGCGGACAGGGTGCGGCGCAGATTGTCGAGCATTTTCCAGCGCCCGATGGCCGGAATGGCGGCGGACGCCTGCGTCGAATCGGCGGGTTTTGGCCCGCGACCGAGAATCCACGGCAGGAGCTGCCAATCGCCGCGCGCCCAGCGATGGTGGCGCAGCGCGCCGACGTCATAGCGCGCCGGAAATTCCTCGACCACTTCAACGTCGGAGGCCAGACCGGCGCGAGCGAACACGCCCTCGAACAGATCATGGCTGAGGAGCGTCGAGTCAGGCGCGCGGCCGGCCAGCGCGGCCTCGAAGGCGTCGACGTCATAAATGCCCTTGCCGGCATAGGAGCCTTCGCCGAACATGTCCTGATAGACGTCGGAAACCGCCGAGGCATAGGGATCAATGCCGCTCAGGCTGGAAAAGATGCGCTGGAACAGCGAACCTTCGAGCCCCACCGGCAACGAAGGGGTTACACGCGGTTGCAGCACCCCATAGCCGTCGACGATCCGTCCCGTCGCCTTGTCGAAAACCGGCTGGTTGAGCGGATGCGCCATTTTTCCGATCAGGCGGCGGACGGCGTCGTGCGGCAGGCGCGTATCGGCGTCCAACGTGACGACATAGCGCGTATCGGGCGGGGCCAGCGGCGGGGCGCCATCGACGGGGATAAAGCCTGCATCGGTCGCGCCGCGCAAAAAACGGTTCAGTTCGTGCAGCTTGCCGCGTTTGCGCTCCCAGCCGATCCAGCGCGATTCGCTCGGGCTCCAGGCGCGGTGGCGATGCAGCAGCAGGAAACGCGGGCCGCCGGGAGCGGGTCCATAAAGCTGATTCAGCCGCGCGACGCCTTTCGCCGCGACAGCCAGCAGCGCCTCGTCGCCGTCGATGTTCTTGGCCGCGGCGTCCAGCCAGTCAGAGAGCAGCGCGAAATGCAGGTCGCCTTCGGGACAGGCGAGATGGTGGATCTCCAGACGCTCGATCTGCTCCTCGATGGCGTCCGGCGTGGTCAACAGCGTCGGCACGACGACAAGGGTGCGCAGATGCGAGGGAACGCCGTTGGCCAGCTCCATGGCCGGCAGAAGGTTGGCGTGGAAGCCGAAGCTGACCGCCCGATTGACCAGCGCGACCGCGGCATCGATGGCGGGTATCGCGCCCAGCGCCGCGAGAATCCCGAGCGGCCATGCGGAAATGCCCATGGCGGCGAGCGCGAGAAGCGCGCCGGCGAGCAGGATCAGGGTGACCGCGGCGATGGCGCTGGCATAAAAACCGATGCCCGAGGCCCGATGCAGGCGCACCCGCCACTTGTGCTCCCGCGGGTGATAGCCGATCGTGTTTTCGAATTCCAGGCGGCCCGCGCCGATGAGGTGATAGCCGGCGTCGCCCTTTCGCGCATCCGTTGGCGCGGACGCCTCATGATGAAAACGTCTGGCTGCCGCGACGGCGCGGCGCGCAATGTCGAGTTCGGCGGCCCTCGAACCGCGCGCCAGTTCCTCGATGGCGGTGCGATAGAGGTTGCGCGTCGGGAAATCCATGTCCTTGTAGGCGGTGTCGATTGCGAGCGCCTCGTCGACAAGGCTGACCTCCTCGAACAGGTCTTTCCAATCGACATCCGAGATCAGGCGCAGGCTGGTGATGATGTTGCGCACGGTGACGCTGGCCGCGCCCTGCCGCCGGTGCGCCTCGCGCACGATATTGTCGGCGGTCGTGTGCTGCGCCGCCAGTCGCTGGTCGAGCCAGTTCAAGGCCGGCGTAATCGTTGGGTCCTGGTCGCGCAGCCGGTGGATAAGCTGGACGGCGAAGGCTTCCGAGCGCGCATCGTCCTCGTGGTCGGCGAGCGCGACCTTCAGCGGCTCCGCTTTTTGTCCGGCCGCGCCCAGCAAAAGGTCGGCGAGATCGTCCGCAAGATGACGCGCCGCGCGGCCTTTGACGATTTGGTCGGCAAGGCGGCGCAGGTTTTCGATCATCACGATGCGCAGCGTGATCGACACCGCCCATAATTCGCCGATCGTCAGCGGTTGGACCTCCTGATAGGCGCGCACATAGCCTGCCAGCATGTCGGAATCGAACCGGCTGTCGGTGTGCGCGACAAAGGCCCAGGCCATGCCGAACACCCGCGGGTATCCAGCGAACGGTCCGACGGCGAGTTTTGGCAATTGCCGGTAATAGCCTGGCGGCAGATCCGAGCGGATTTCGCGGATCTGTTTTTCGATGAGATGATAATTGTCGATCAGCCATTCGGCCGCCGGCGTGATGGCGCGCCCCTCATCGGTTCCCTGCAACAGGTTCTTGTATGCGGCAAGCAGGGCGGCGCCGTTCTCGGCGAGGCGACCCGCCAGCGGATGCCCCCTCCCTGGCTTTGGCGTCACTTTCTGGGCCGTCGCGAGACTTCGCGCATGTTCCTCGATGCGCTCGGCGCTGAAAAGCTCTTCCCGAACAGGCTCCGGATTATCCCAGGGCGAGGGCGCGCGCGCGAACAGGGTGTGTGGAAATATCGTCAACTGAGCCTCAAATCAAAAAAATCGGGATAGGCGCTAGAGCATAACCCCCAAAAGCGGTAGGCTTTTTTGGATAAGATCATGCTGTAAAATCATAACCTTATAGCGAAATCCCCGATTCGGCGTGAACGGATTTCGCTCCAAGTCCTCGGTCGGGGCGGGACGCTTTCATTCTTGCTGGTCCGTCATCGCCGCGGTGGTCGGAAAACAGTCCGCGCCGACGTCCGATGGCCATGGAAAGTCAGCCAACTTTCCGGGGATAGGTTCCGGTCTGATCCGCGAAGGGTTGCGGCGCCGGCTCCGCCGGCATGGCGAAACGATCGGGCCATCCGCGGTCGTCGTTTTCAGCGTCCGAATCGGCCGGATGGGTTTCTCCAATCGCGCGGGGGCCCGCCTGAGCGGCTGCAATCAGCCGGAAATAATGCTCGGCGTGCTGGAGATAGTTCTCCGCCGAGACGGGATTGCCGGCCGTATGAGCGTCCCTCGCCAATTGAAGATATTTATCAGCTATGTGCCGCGCGGTTCCGCGTATCTTGACGTCCGGCCCATTCGATTCATAGGTGCGGGTCAGTGGGTTGGACTCGCGGCGAGCGCCCATCGGGCGGCTCCGCAATCGGCTATTCTGGTCAGGTTTCATTCATTGTCCTAAGATTTTCAAGGCTCATGTTCGGAGAGCCGCCGTTTCCACCATTCAAGCCTCCCGGTCACCGGCTGACTTTGTCGGCGACCGGCGCGGAGGGGGTCGTTTCGTGCTGGCCGGCGTCCCCATGCGGGGTCTTCCTGAAAGCGGAAACGAGCGTCAGACCGAGGAGGAGCACCAGAATTGCGGGGACGAGGGGACTCCAGCGAGGGGCGTTGGCCTTACGGGCATGGGTTTTGGCGCCGACGAAGGGAATGTTCCTGTTGTCGCGCGCGACGGGAAGAAGGGCAAAAAGGCGGGTGGCGATGGCGGCGCGGTCAGCGCCGCCGCGCTCCGGGACCATGCGAGCCAACACGTCAAGGGCGACAATTTTCGGCAATTTTGCGATGCGGGCCGCTTCTTTCCAGGGATCGGCTCCAGTGCGCGCAATCGCCGAAATGATCGTCAGCGGCGTCCCGTTCCCATCGTCGCACACGATGGCGTAGAGGAAAGGCTCGAACTCCGGGCCAAGCGGCGGGAACGCGCGCGACACGATCACTCCAATCCGCAAGTTCCGCTAGCGGTTGACAGGCTGTCAGTGACGCCAATCTGCTGGCGCCGTCGGCAATTCTCCCGACACATCGACATGGGCGACCTCGCCTTCCGGAGGCGACGTCGGGTCTGAAAAACTGAGATCGAGGAGGCGGCCTTGGTCCGTCAGGAGCTGAAGGTCGGAGCAACCGAACAGACTTTTCAGGACTTCAGCCGACATCTGGATTTCGCCACAACCCGTGACGCCCGCGGCCGTGCGGAAATAGCCGTCGAAATCGAATGTCGCCTGCGCGATTCTTTCGCCATTTCGCGTGACGACCCCGTGTCCGGAAATTCCGCCGAGATAGCGCAGCGCTGTTGTTTTCATGGCCATGGCCTCACCTGTTCTCCCCATCGGCCTTCAAGGCGTCGGCAAGGTCGCCCGCGTCGATGGAGATCAATTGTTCCGATCCGCCAGACGCCGCCAGCGACGGGAGGCGCAACATCGTCGCGATGCGACGAAAGGCGAGAAACGACAGCCCTGAAATCTCCTCCTCGTCGGTCACCAGACGATAGGTTCCTGCCGGCTGCGGACGTTCCAAATCAGGTAGCGTGAAAGGTCGCTTGAACGTCACGGTCGTCTCGATGCTTCGGATGGGCATGTATATTCCCTCGAAGAAAGCTCCGTCTGTCGGTTGTGGCCGGTATTCGCTTTAGTGAGACTTCTTCGGCGGCTTGATCGGCGTGAGGCTGCCCGCCGCCATCAAGGGCGGATTCTGACTGGCGGCCGGCTTGATCGCCTTCGGCTTTTTGGCTTCACGGTTGCCGCGTTTGCGTTCCTGGGCCATGACTCACTCCTGTCGCGCGCCGCTGAACGGCGCGCTCGTGTGATAGGCAAAGCCCCGCAACCCTTTCGGGGCGCCGGGCCTCGCAAGCGCGGGCGGGGTGAAGTCGCATCGCACGCACCCGAAAAATCGCTGACCAGGCCGCCAGTACATCCGTGGTCGACCTGAAAAAGCGCTGGCGATCAAACGCCAATTTTACGAGCCAAAACCCGCCGCCGGAAAAAGTCAGACCAAAATTTCAAGCTTTTCAGCCGACATCTTGCCGCTCTTGCGGTCCGCGACAAGCTCGAAGGACACTTTGTCGCCCTCGCGCAATTGGTTGAGCCCGGACCGTTCGACGGCGCTGATGTGAACGAAGGCGTCCTTGCCGCCGTCATCCGGCGCAATGAAGCCGAAGCCCTTTTCGGAATTAAACCATTTCACGGTTCCCTGAGACATGGAAACCCCTTTCTAGAAACGCTACGGATGCGCGCCAGCGCTGCCGCTGACGGTCGAAATCGCATTCTTGAGCACGATTATTTTGCGGCATTGTGGAGTAATTTTCGTAAGAAACTACATCTGGATTTTGCCTATCGACATTCATAATATAAGTTGGTTTGAAGAATTTACAAGCGATAATACGTTTTAAAGCGATTGGCTGATTTTTCGCCAATGCTTCCCCCACCTTTCCGCGCCGTCAACCGTCCCGCGCCACCGCCTTACTTCAGCACGACGACCTTGGTTCCGACCTTGACGCGACTATAAAGATCGACCACGTCGCGATTGGTCATGCGGATGCATCCCGACGACACGGCCGCGCCAATTGTATCCGGTTCGTTCGAGCCGTGGATGCGATATTCGCTCGATCCGAGGTATATGGCGCGTGCGCCAAGCGGATTGTCGATGCCGCCGGCCATGTGGTGTGGAATGTCGGGCCGGCGTCTCAGCATGGCGGCCGGCGGTGTCCAATCCGGCCATTCCCGTTTGCGCGTGACCGTTTTGGCGCCCGACCAGGTGAAGCCCATCCGCCCGACGCCGACGCCATATTCGATCGCCCGTCCGCCGCCGAGAACGTAATAGAGCCGGCGCTGCGTCGTTGAAACGATCACGTCGCCTCGCTTGTACTCAGGATGGCGCCAAATCACAACCTGTGGCGGGATCGCTTCGACGCTGAAAATATTCAGAAATTCAGAAAGTCCACTCCTGAACTGAGATGCGTGTGCATGAACTGGCGCCCACGGCAACATTCCGGTCAGCGTCATTCCCAAAATTCTGTATCGCAGCCGCATCCGGTCCCTCCGCCTTTGCTGAACGACGGGACAATTCCAGTATGAATGCGGCCAAATTCGGGATTCCCTCGATAGCCCGCCCAAGGTCCGGTCCCGAGAAAGCATGACGTGGGCTTGATGGATGACGCCGTCCGAACGCCTCGGCGCTGACGATTGCGCGAGCGTGACAGGTCTCCCTCCGGCGGCCCGTTCGTTTCGTGGAATTTTCGGATCGACGCCACGGTTCATGCCGATTTCGCGATCCAAGGCCCAGCCTTGGCCTCCTGAGAATTTGCGCTGAAACATGGAAAGCGGCGGACGCTGATGTAAAATCCTTTTTCATTCGGCGACCCCGGAGGCGCGGCAAGTATCGGACGCGCGGCAGAGGAAGGAAAATGCACGATCCCGCCCAGAACGCCTGTGCGGCAAAGTCATGAGCGCGGCGTCCGCTCCCTTGGTCTTGCGTGCGCGGCTGCGCGCGGGCGTGGTCGAGAAGGTCGAGATCGTTTCGCCGCGCGTCGATCCCTCGCCGGTTTTTATCGGGCTTGCGCCGCAAGAAGCGGCGGTTCTGGCCGGGCGGCTTTTTTCGCTCTGCCCCGTGTCGCAATCGCTCGCCGCGCGGGCGGCGGGCGAAGCGGCGCTCGGCGTCAGGGTCGACGCGGCGACGCTGAGGGACCGGGCGCTGGGGCTGGTTTGCGAGCGGCTGGGCGAAATGCTGCGGGCGAGCCTGCTCGACTGGCCGGGCGCGGCGCCGGTTTCGCAAGACGTGGGACGCCTGCGCGACGCGCTCAAGGCGCTACGCGTTCTGCCGGAGGCCGGCGTCGCGGTCCTGTCCGGTCTCCGCGCCGCGACGGAAGGTCTGGGTCTTGGCGGCGCGAACGAAGAAAGTTTTTTCGCCTGCCAGATTGCCGAGGCGCGCGACGACAACCAGGTCGTTCTGGCGCCGCGAGCGCCCGATTTTCTCGCCGCCGGCGACGACGCCGAAATTTTCGCCGCCATGACCCTCGATCGCGGTTTTTCGCGCGCGCCAAAACTGCCGGGGCGCGGGCCGGAGACGGGGGCTTCGGCCCGGCGGGGCGGCTGCGGAAATCTCGCCGAGCGCCTGGAGGCGCGGCGCGACGACATGACGGCGGCGCTCGACACCATCGAGCAATTGCTCAGGGGCGGCGAGCCGCCGCGGGACGCGCTGACCGCCATGGGCGGAAACGGGCGGGGTTTTGCCGCGGTCGATTCCGCGCGCGGCCGGCTTTATCATTCCGTCCAACTGGACGAGGCGGGGCGGATCGCGGATTATCGGATCGTCGCGCCGACCGAATGGAATTTCCATCCCGACGGGCCTTTCGCGCGGGCCTTGCGCGGCGCGAGGATCGGCGCGGCCGCCGAGGCGAAAAGGAGGATCGAGCGTCTGGCCTTTGTGTTCGACCCCTGCATTCGCGCCGTCGCCGAAGTCGTGGACGAAACCCATGCATGAAATGGCGCGCACCGGAAACGTCGCGGAAATTCTTGCCGATGAGGGCCATCGCCGCGGTTTTTCGCGCGCAAAAAAGTTCGGCGGGCGATTCCCGTCTTGTCGGGCGTCGAGAGGGAGGCGATGATCCTCCGCATTGACGCGGTCACGCGCGGCGCTTTGGCGGAAGGCGCGCGTCCGGAAAACGTCCGCGAGAGCACTGCGGCGGCCATCCGGTTCGGATGACCGGGCGCGCCGTGCGCGGACCGGGGAGTTGGAGGTCGATCATGTGTACGGTTTGCGGCTGCGGGACGGCTTCCCAGGAAAACGGAAAAGTCGCGGATGAAAAGGGCAGGAGCGAAACGCACGCCCATCGGCATGATCACGTTCACGCGCACGGCGACCATGTTCACGCCCATCCGCATGACCATGATCATCCGCATCATCACGATCACGCGCACGATCACGACCATGAGGATCGTCACCATCACGGCCACGACCACAGCCATGAGCCGGGCGGCGACAGGCTCGATTACGGCTCTGGCTTGGCCGGCGTCC
>JAJYCZ010000013.1 GCA_021777915.1 Pseudomonadota bacterium
AAAAGCCGATCGGCTGCTATCTGTTCTCCGGTCCGACCGGCGTCGGCAAGACCGAGGTCGCCAATCAGCTCGCCAAGGCGCTCGGCGTCGAAATGGTGCGCTTCGACATGTCGGAATATATGGAGCGCCATACCGTGAGCCGCCTGATCGGGGCGCCACCCGGCTATGTCGGCTTCGAGCAGGGCGGGCTTTTGACCGACGCCATCGATCAGCATCCCCATTGCGTGCTGCTGCTCGACGAGATCGAAAAGGCCCATCCCGACCTGTACAACATCCTGTTGCAGGTCATGGACCACGGCAAGCTGACCGATCACAACGGCAAGCAGATTTCGTTCCGCAACGTCATTCTGGTGATGACCACCAACGCCGGCGCGGCCGACATGGCGCGCCCGGCCTTCGGCTTCACCCGGAGCAAGCGCGAGGGCGACGACGTCGAGGCGATCAACCGCACGTTCGCGCCGGAGTTCCGCAACCGGCTCGACGCCGTCGTGCCCTTCGCCCATCTGCCCACCGAGGTCATCGCCAAGGTGGTGGACAAGTTCATCATGCAGCTTGAAGCGCAACTGGCGGACCGCAACGTCTCGATCGAGCTTTCGGACGAGGCGCGGCTCTGGCTCATCGAGCACGGCTACGACGAATCGATGGGCGCGCGGCCGATGGCGCGGGTCATCCAGACCCATATCAAGACGCCGCTCGCCGACGAGGTTCTGTTCGGCCGGCTCAAGAACGGCGGCACGGTGCGCGTGGTGACCGCGGGCTCCGGCGACGACGCCAAGCTCGCCTTCGTCTTCCCGGAAGGGCCGGTGCTGCCCCGTCCCGACAAGGAAATCGTCGAGGCGCGGCGCAAGAAGGCGCGCGCGGAGCCGGAAGCGCGCGCCCGCAAGGGCAAGCCGAAAGCGGCGGCGCAGCCTGCCGGCCACGCCCGATAGGCCGGGTCGGTCCGGTTACAACATCGCGGCGGCCGTTCAGGCCGCCGTTTTCTTTCCCGCCGATCGCTTGAATTCGCGCCGGGCGCGGCTGAAAATCGCCGCCAGCCTTGACCCTCCCGGACGGTCGCGACAAAAGGAAACAAAGGGAGGGCTCATGCATCCGATTCGCAACATCTGCGTCTATTGCGGCTCGTCGCTCGGCGATGATCCGGTTTTTGTCGCGGCGGCGCGGGATTTGGGAAGGACGCTTGCCGAAAACGGCGTCGGCCTCGTTTACGGCGGCGGGAATCTCGGCCTGATGGGGGCGGTGGCCCATGCGGCGCTGGAGGCCGGCGGCCATGTCACCGGGATCATCCCGCATTTCCTGGAAAAACGCGAACATGCGCTCGAAAATGTGCAGGAGCTGATCGTCGTCGGCGACATGCACGAACGCAAGCGGCTGATGTTCGAGAAGGCCGACGCCTTCATCGCGCTGCCGGGCGGGATCGGCACGCTGGAGGAGCTGGTCGAGCAACTGACATGGGTGCAGCTGCAGCGCCATGACAAGCCGGTGCTGATCGCCGACATCGGCGGCTTCTGGGCGCCGCTGCTGGCGCTGATCGACCATATGCGCGTCCAGGCCTTCATCCGCCCGGAATATGAGGCGCGCTTCCTGGTGCGCGACAAGGTCGAGGATATGATTCCCGCATTGCGCCAGGCCTTTGCCAGAGCCCGCGCGTCGCATCTGGCCTTGCGCCCGGAGTTCTGACCCCCTTTGGGACGTCAGTCGTCCGAGATCGTTTCGGGGCCGATCACGCCGCGGCTGGTCTGCACCACCCAGTTCTGACCGCGATGCTCGATGCGTTGGACCGTGGCGCCGCCGAGCAGGACGTCGCCGGGCTGGACCCTTTCCATTCCCTCCGGCCCTTCGATCCAGGCATGGCCGCCGCCGACGCCGCGCAGGACATAGACGCGATAGAGGCCAAGCGCCGCATGGGCGCCAGGAGCGGGCAGGGGGGCCGAAACCTGCGCCGGATGGGGCAGCGGCTTGCCGATCGAACCGGTCGGCGTGCGGTCCACCTTGGCTTTAGCCATTTTCTCCGCTTCGGACCTGACCTTTTCAAGCTTCGCCTGAAGATGGAAGGCGTTGAGCGCCGCGTCGACCTTGGCGTCGGCGACATTCTTCTGCAGCGTGGCGATAGTGGCCTCTTCGGCGCGGGATTTGCGCGCCTCGGCGTCGAGCTTGTTCCTCAGGCTTTCGACATGGACGCGCAGCGCCGCCAGTTCGTTGCCCTGCGCCTTGGCGGCCTCGACGGCCTGGGCCGCGGCAAGCGCCACCGGATCGGGTTTCGCCGGCGCGGGCTGGACCAGGGCGTCCATGCGATAGGCGGCCGCCCAGCCCAGGCCGATCGTCAGCAGCAGGGCCACGCCGGAGGCGAGGAAGAAGCGCCGCCTTTCGCCACGGGGATCGACGGCGCGGAATTCGATCTCGGGCCGCTCGTCCGCACGGAGCCGGAACGGCTCGTGAGGCGCCGGCACGGGTTTCGAAGGCGGGATGAGGTCATGCATGGTCTGCTCCGGGCGGACGATCTTCGTCCGTTTCCATGACCAGATATTTTCCGGCTTTCGGATTAACCCATGATTAATGACGTCGCGATTTTTGCTCGGCCTGTCGCCGATTTACATCACTCGGCCGCGGCGGAGCCCGTCGCCGGCAGGCGGGCCAGCAAGGCGATCAGGGCGCGGTCCTGCATCAGGGCCGCGCGTTCCTTGCGCTGGATCCATGCTGAGGCCTCGTCGAGCGTGCGCGCCTCGCCGAGCTTGGCGATCGCCATCGCCCGCTCCGGCGTGATGTCGCCGCGCGCGCGGTGGACGGCGGGCGGCAGGAAGGCCGCGTGCACGTCGCGAAATTCCGGGTCCTGGTGAAGGACGCGCAGTCCGTCCGCGTTGTCGAAGCCTTCCGACGCGAGGTCGCCGGACAGAGCATTGGCGCGCATGGCGATCGGCGGCGGAGCGCGCTCCTCGGGCGTATCCAGCAGGCCGATGCGGCGGAAGGCCAAGCCGACGGATTTCAGGCCGGTGCCCCAGGACAACGGGATCGCCAGGATCAGGCCGGCGATGGTGGGTGACATCCAGGCGGCGAGCGAGGGCGAAAGCAGCAGCGCCGCGACCAGCGAAATGACGCCGAGAATGACATGGTCGCGATGGCGGCGGATGATCGACTTGAACGGCACCGAGCCGTCGTCGCGCCGCTGCGGCTCCCATCCGGTGTCGAAGCCGAACAGGATGTGCAGCACATGGCCGGAATGGACCAGCATCATGATCGGCGCGAGCAGGGCCGACATGAAAACCTCGAACAGGGTCGAGAGCACGAGCCGGATTGCGCCGCCCGAGCCACGCCGGGTCGGGCTGTCGAACAAAGCGACGATCAGGCCGAACAGTTTCGGCGCGAGCAGCACCGCCATGGTGAGGATGAACAGCTCCAGCGACCGTTCGGCGTCGAACACCGGCCAGGTCGGGTACAGGGTGAAATCGCGGGAGAAATATTCCGGCCGGATATATTTCGCCTGCAGGACCAGCAGAAGGCCGACCAGCAGCTGGGCGAGCCAGAGCGGCGAGGCCAGATAGGCCATGATCCCGGTGGCGAAATGCTGGCGGGTCGCGAGAACGAGCCCCTTGGCCGGCAGGATGCTTGTATGCTGGAGATTGCCCTGGCACCAGCGGCGGTCGCGCGCGGCAACGTCGATCAGCGAGGGCGGGCACTCCTCGAAGGAGCCAGGCAGGGAGGCCAGCATATAGACGCTGTAGCCGGCGCGGCGCATCAGCGCGGCCTCGACGAAATCGTGGGAGAGGATATGGCCGCCGAAAGGCGGCTTGCCCCTGAGATGCGGCAGGCCGCAATGGTCGGCGAAGGCCTTGACGCGAATGATGGCGTTATGGCCCCAGTAATTGCCGTCGCGGCCCATCCAGCACGCCAGGCCGTCGGCGATGATCGGCCCGTAGATGCGGGCGGCGAATTGCTGGACGCGGGCGAAAAGCGTGTTGCGGTTGATGATCAGCGGCAGGGTCTGGATGATGCCGGCGTCGGGATCGGCCTCCATGGTCGCGGCGAGCGAGACGATTGCCGCGCCGGTCATCAGGCTGTCGGCGTCGAGCACCACCATATGGTCGTAGGAGCCGCCCCAGCGCGCGACGAAATCGCCGACATTGCCGGCCTTGCGCGCGGTGTTCCTGGCGCGGTGGCGGTAATAGACGCGGGCGTCCGGCCCCAGCCGGCGCCGGAGGGCCATCAGCGCCCGCTCCTCGGCGATCCAGACGTCGGGATCGGTCGAGTCCGAGAGCAGGAACCAGTCGAAGGCCGCGCCATGGCCGGTCGCCTCGACATCCTCGTGGATGGCCTGGATCGCCCCGAAGACGCGCGAGGGCGCCTCGTTGTAGATCGGCATGATGACGGCGGTGCGCGTCGTCAGCTTGTCCGGCGGCGCCGCCGGCTTGGGGCGGCCGATCAGCAGATGCAGGAAGCCGACGACGGAGGCGGCGAAGGACAGGGCGATCCAGGAGAAATTGGCGAGGAACAGGACGAGCAGCGCCCATTTCGGAAAAGTGATGCCGCCGACGTCGATGACCAGGAACATCTGATAGCCGCCCCAGATGGTCAGGGCGAGGCCGCCGCCATAGGTGACGAGGCGCGACAGCCAGGGCGCGCGGACGTGGCGGACGAATTTGCGCCGCTCCTTCGCCGCATCGAAGCGAAAAAGCTTCTGCTCCGGCATGGGAATCGGGGATTCCTGCGGCATGGCCGCCGCGGGCGGCGCGACGGCGGCCAAAGCGGGGGCGGAGTCCATTACAGCGTCCATCGGTAAAGCCACGTCTCGGTCTGGGGCGCGCCCTGGATATCCAGGGTCAGGCGGATCTCGCAGGCGGTCTCGCCGGCGGGATCGATGTCGAACTGAACCGTGCAGCTCTTGCGCTCCGCCGCCGGATAGACGCGCTGGGCGACGACCTTTCCGGGGGTGACGGAAAGATTGGGGGTGAGGGCCGCGACGCGGGCCGGATCGCCCAATCCGTCGCCGCGGAACTCGACGAGGAAGCGCCTCTGCCTGGCGGCCGGGGCGCGTCCGCCGCGCGAATTGACCGTTTCCGCGCCGGCGGGACGCGACGGCGGCGTCCAGCACCAGAACTGGCGATAGGCGAAATCGGCCTGCTGGCCTTTGACCAGCGGGGTCTTCGATCGCCAGAAGGCGACGATGTTCTGGGCGGTTTCGTTGTCGGAGGGAATTTCGACCAGCTCCACCGAGCCGTCGCCCCAATCGCCGATCGGCTCGATCCACAGCGAGGGGCGCAGCTCCCAATGGGCGTCGAAATCGTAGAAATCGTCGAAGGCGCGGTGGCGCTGAAGGAAGCCGAAACCTTTGGGATTCTGGTCGACGAATTCGGAAATCTGGAGGGTGTTCCGGTTGCTGACCGGACGCCAGATCCATTCTCCGCGGCCGGAGTATATTTGCAGGCCGCCGATTTCTTCCGCCGCCTCGCGCACGTCGTCGTCGCCGCGCCGGTCGAGCGGGCTGAACACGCTGGTCGCGCCCATCGTCGCCAGCCCGAAGACATCGATCAAGGCGCGGGGGAACAGCGAGGATTCGACGTCGATGATGGTGACGTCGCCGGGGTGGAGGGTGAAACGATAGGCGCCGGCGACGCTTTCGGAATCGAGCAGGGCGTTGACCGTCAAAGCGTTGTCGGCGACGCTGCCCTTCTCGATCCACACCGCGCGGAACAGCGGGAATTCCTCGCCGCGCGGGTCGCCGGTGCGGATCGAAAGCCCGCGCGAGGTCACGCCGAGTTTCTGGCCCCGCGCGGCGGAGCGGAAGAAGCTCGCGCCCTGGAACACCGCGAGTTCATGCAGTTCGCCTTGATCATTGCGCTGCAGCACGCGGAAGCCGGAAAAATCGAGATTGGTCGGCGTCGCGCGCGGCCGCAGGTTGCCGAAATCGAAATCGGCGGCGTTGTAGTTGAGCCGCCGCGCCGCGCCGTTCTCGACCAGATTGATCTGCATCGGCGAGGTATAGACGAAGCCGCGATGCAGCGGCTCGATGACGAAGCCGCTGGACTTGTCGTTCCAGATCAGCCCGTCGGGCTTGGCCTTGATGGCCGCGAAAGCCTCGCGCGTCAGGTCCGCGAAGCCGCCGGGCAGATCGGTCGAGGGCGCGGAAAAGCTTTTGGCCGCGAGGTTCTTGGCCAGTTCCACCACGGCGGCGTGGCTGAACGGCGCCGCCTGGTCCTCGGCGAGAGCGGGGGAGACGGGGGTGACGGCGGCGAAAGCGGCGGCTGATCCGGCCAATTGCAAAAGGTCGCGTCGCTTCAGCATCGACAGGGCCGTCCAATCCGTCCCGAAAGGTGGTTGCGGGGCTGGGCGGATCGCCCGCACGCGCGCAAATTTTCTGATTCCGGGGGTTATACCGCAATTTGCGGCGGAGGCGAGGCTGATTTTTCGCTTTGCGGGCTTTTGCCGCTCCCCTATACGTTCGGCGCGATTTTTGCCGTGCGATTTTTGGGGGAATTCCGATGACCACGCCAAAGGACACCGGCGGCGGGCCGCGCCGCTGCCTCGCGGTCGTGCTTGCCGCCGGCGAGGGCAAGCGCATGCGCTCCGGCCTGCCGAAAGTGCTGCATCCCGTCGCGGGACGCTCCATGCTCGCCCATGTGCTCGACGCCGTGGGCAGGGCGGGGGCCGACGCGCTGGCCGTGGTGGTCGGGCCGGGGCGCGAGGATGTCGCCGCCGAGGCGCGCGTTCAGGCGCCGGACGCCCGGGTCTTCGTCCAGGCCGAGCGGCTCGGCACCGCGCATGCGGTTCTGGCGGCGCGCGAAGCCCTCCATCAGGGCTATGACGACATTCTGGTCCTGTTCGCCGACACGCCGCTGGTCCGGCCCGAAACCTTTTCGCATCTGCGCGAAAAACTGAAGCAAGGCGCCGGCGTGGCGGTGCTGGGCTTCGCGCCGTCCGACCCCACCGGCTATGGCCGCCTGCTGACCGACGGCGACGGCGCGCTGCTGGCGATCCGCGAGCACAAGGACGCGACGCCCCGGGAACTGGCCGTCGGGCTGTGCAACGCCGGGCTGATGGCGCTCGACGGCGCGCGCGCTCTCGACTGGCTGGAGCGGATCGACGACGCCAACGCCCAGCGCGAATTTTACCTGCCCGACGTGGTGGCGATCGCGCGCGGCGAGGGCGCGGCCTGCGCTTATGTCATGGCGCCGGCGGAGGAAGTGCTCGGCGTCAACGACCGCGTCCAGCTCGCCGCCGCCGAAGCCGAAATCCAGAGCCGGCTGCGCCGCGCCGCCATGCTGAACGGCGCGACACTGGTCGCGCCGGAGACGGTGTTCTTCTCCTATGACACGGTGGTAGGCTCCGACGTTCTCGTCGAGCCCCATGTCGTCTTTGGCCCCGGCGTGAGCGTCGGCGACGGCTGCGTCATCCACGCCTTCTCGCATCTCGAAGGCGCGACTTTGGCGAAGAATGTCACGATCGGCCCCTATGCGCGGTTGCGTCCGGGCGCCAGACTGGCGGCCAAGGCGAAGATCGGCAATTTCGTCGAGATCAAGAAGGCGGAGATCGGCGAGGGCGCCAAGATCAATCACCTGACCTATGTCGGCGACGCCAGCATCGGCCCGCGCGCCAATATCGGCGCCGGCGTCATCACCTGCAATTACGACGGCTTTCTGAAATATAGAACGACCATCGGCGCCGACGCCTTCATCGGCTCGAATTCCGCGCTGGTGGCGCCGGTCCAGATCGGCGACCGCGCTTTTGTCGGCTCGGGCTCGGTGGTGACCGGCGATGTCGAAGCCGACGCCCTGGCGGTGGCGCGCGGCCGGCTGGCGGTCATCCCCGGCTGGGCGACGGCGTTCCGCAAGAAAATGGCGGCGTTGAAGGCGGCGAAATGATTGGGTGGCGCGTTGCGAACGGCCGCGCTCGAGATTCAACGCAGGACGCCCGACGCCGGAGCGTGAGCTTTGCCTTTGCTCATGGCCGGTTCGCTTGCAAAGCGCCAGGCGAAAGCACATTATTTTGATTTCAGGCCGTCATTCGTCCCCGACTGCGCGGAGCAATATGATTAGCGATCTTGACCGAAACCCCGGCGCTGTCCTTGGCGACGCCGCCCGCCTCGACGCCCTGCGGGGGACCGGCTTGCTCGACAGTCTGCCGGAAAGGGATTTCGACCGGCTCGCCGATCTCGCGCGGCGCGTGGTGCGCGCGCCGACGTGCCTGATCACGCTGGTCGACAGAGATCGCGCCTTTTTCAAAAGCTGCATCGGATTGGCCGAGCCTTGGGCGACGCGCCGCGAGGCGCCGCTATCCCATTCCTTTGCGTGGCGCGTCGTCGCCACAGGCGCCCCGGTGGTGGTCGCGGACGCTCGCGAGGACCCGCCGTTGCGCGACAGCCTCGCCATTCGCGATCTGAACATGATCGCTTATCTCGGCATGCCCCTTGTGACGGCCGAGGGACAGACCGTTGGCAGCTTTTGCGTCTTCGACATGCAGCCCAGGGTTTGGACTTCGGACGAAGTCGCCTTGATGCGCGACCTCGCGGATTCCGTCATGAGTGAAATCGCGCTGCGCATTTCCAATAATGCGTCGCGTGAAAGGGAAGCGGAGCTTCGCCGGCGCAATTTCGAACTCCAGGGCGCCATTGCGGTCGCCGACAGCGCGCGCCTTCAGGCCGAACAGGCGGCCGCCGCGCTGCGCGAGAGCGAGACGCAGTTTCACAGGCTGGCCGACGCCATTCCGCAACTGGCCTGGATCGCCAACGCCGACGGATGGCTCACCTGGTACAACCGCCGCTGGTACGAATATACCGGGACCACGCCGGAACAAATGGAAGGCTGGGGCTGGCAGAGCGTCCACGACCCCGACGCGTTGCCCGAGGTGCTGGAGCGGTGGCGGCGCTCCATCGCCAGCGGCGAGCCCTTCGACATGATTTTCCCGCTGCGCGGGGCCGACGGCGTGTTCCGGAAGTTTCTGACCCGCGTCCAGCCGCTCAGGAACGCAGACGGACAGGTCACGCGGTGGTATGGCGCCAATACCGACGTGGATGAACTCACGCGGGTGGAAGAGGCCCTGCGCGAGAGCAAGGCGCGGCTCGAAAAGGTGCTTGAGGTCGAGACCGTCGGCGTGATGTTCTGGGATCTGGCGACCGGCCTTCTGGCGGACGCCAATGACGCCTTTCTTAACATGACGGGCTATAGCCGCGCTGACATCGCGGCCGGAGAAATGACCTGGCGGAAGCTCACGCCGCCGGAATACCACGAGGCGAGCCTCGCCGAGTTGAAGAAGTTCGAGACGAGCGGTCGCGTCGGCCCTTACGAAAAGGAATATTTGCGCAAGGACGGAACGCGCCTGTGGCTGGTCTTCGCCGGCAGCTCGCTCGGCGGGAACAGCTGCGTCGAATTCTGCGTGGATATTTCCGCCCGCAAGGAAGTCGAAGCTCAGCTTCGTGAAAGCAAGCGACGAACATCATTGGCCACGGAGGCGGCGGAAGTCGGCATCTGGGAGTGGAACATCGCCACCGGCAAGATCAGGTGGGACGCCCAGATGTTCCGGATTTACGGCATGGCCCCGACCGAGGACGGCTTCGTGCCGGTCGCCGACTGGACCAGCGCCGTCGCGCCGGAGGATCTGATTCGCCAGAATGAGACGATGCAACAGACCATTCGCGAAGGCGGCCGCAGCGAGCAGGAGTTCCGGATCCGGCGCAAGGACAATGGCGAGGTCCGATTGATCCGGGCCGTCAAGACGGTTCGCGCCAACCCCGAGGGACGTGTCGAATGGCTGGTGGGGACCAATCGCGACATCACCGGGCGCAGGGAGGCCGAAGAGCACATCCGCTTGCTGATGGGAGAAGTCAATCACCGCTCGCGCAATCTGCTCGGCGTCGTGCAGTCCATCGCGAAACTCTCCGCGAAACACGCCGACCCGGCCCATTACGCCTCGGATCTTTCGGAACGCATTTCGAGCCTCGCCGCCTGTCAGAACCTTCTCGTCGCCGGCAACTGGAAGGGCGTCGACATCGCCGATCTGGCGCGCGCGCAGTTGAGTTCTTTCCGCGATCTCATTGGCTCCCGCATTTTCATCGACGGCGGGAGGGCGCGATTGCGTCCCTCCGCCGCGCAGGGGCTTGGGCTCGCCCTGCATGAGCTTGCCACCAACGCCGCGAAATATGGCGCGCTGTCCAACGGTGAAGGCCGGGTGCATATCGGCTGGAGCGTCCCGTCGAACGAAACAGATGGGATATTCGAGATGCAATGGCTCGAAGAGGGCGGCCCCCGCGTCACGGCGCCGATCCGAACCGGTTTCGGTCGAAAAGTGATCGTTTCCATGGTCGAACATGCCGTCAAAGGCAAAGTGGACGTCGATTATCCGGAAACCGGCCTGACATGGAAGCTGCGGGCGCCGATTCGATCGGCCCTGGATACCGCATAGGCCCTTGCCTGCCATGCGCCCGCGAATCCAATGTTTCGCCGAAAATGCATGGGCGCCGTCGTTCCGCGGGCGCCCATGGGCCAACGAAACGCGCTTCCGGCGATTGTCGCAAAGGAAAATTTTGCGGCGGCGATCAATGGTTGTAATCTATTCGCGAGCGTTTGACGTCGATTTCATTGGAGCGGACGGAGCCGGCCGAATGTCACGCATCCTGGTCATAGAAGATGAATTTTTCGTCGCGGCCCATATCGATAACGTATTGAGCGACGAAGGACATGAAGTTGTTGGGCCGGTCGGGACGCTGGACGAGGCGACTTTTCTCGCCCGCGCGGAAGACCTCGATGGGGCTCTGCTCGACGTCAATCTCGACGGCGGACGGGTCGATGAAGTCGCCGATATTCTGGCGGATCGTCGCGTGCCATTCTTGTTCGTCACCGCCTATGGGCGCGAGAGCCTTCCGCCGAGCCATCGAGACGTCGGCGTGGTCCACAAGCCTTTCACCGACGCGGATTTGAGGCGGGAGGTGCGGCGGCTCGGACGATAGGCGTCCACAGGGCGCCCGGACGCCGCGACGCCTGCCGGCGCCTTGCTCGCCGCCACGGATTGTTTCACACCGCTCGTTCCCTTCACCCTCGCACCGCAAGCCGATCGCCGTGGTCGACGGCGCGCGTCAGGCCGTTGATCGGGTTCGGCGTGTCAAGCATGAAATGAAATTTGACTTGCGCCCCGGCTCGAACATGGCCTTTCCTGCGGCAGGGATTCGTTTGGAGACGGCAGATTCATGTGCGGCATTGTCGGCATTCTCGGTCAGGGCCCGGTCGCCGGTTCGCTGATCGACGCCCTGAAGCGGCTCGAATATCGCGGCTATGATTCGGCGGGCGTCGCGACGCTGGAAGAGGGCAGGCTGGAGCGCCGGCGCGTCGAGGGCAAGCTGCGCAATCTCGAAGTCCTGCTGCATGAAAAGCCGCTTTTCGGCCGGGCCGGCATCGGCCACACCCGCTGGGCGACCCATGGCCGTCCGACGGCCAACAACGCCCATCCCCACGCCACCGATAAACTCGCGGTGGTTCATAACGGCATCATCGAGAATTTCCGCGAATTGCGCGAGGAGCTGGCCGCCAAGGGGCATGAATTCGTCACCCAGACCGACACCGAGGCGGTCGTCCATCTGGTGACCGAACATCTCAATCGCGGCCTGTCGCCGGTCGAGGCGGTGGCGGCGAGCCTCCACCGGCTCAAGGGCGCCTTCGCGCTCGCCTTCCTGTTCAATGGCGAGGACAATCTGCTGATCGGCGCGCGGCGCGGCGCGCCTCTGGCGGTGGGCTATGGCGAGGGCGGGGAAATGTATCTCGGCTCGGACGCTTTGGCGCTCGCTGCCTTCACCGACACCATCACCTATCTCGAAGACGGCGACTGGGTGATCCTGCGCCGTGGCTCGGCGGAATTCCGCGACGAGGACAATCGCCCGGTCGAACGCCCCAAGATCAAGACCCAGGCCTCGGCCTTCCTGGTCGACAAGGGCAATTACCGGCATTTCATGGCCAAGGAAATCCACGAGCAGCCGGAGGTCGTGGCGCGCACGCTGGCCCATTACATCGATTTCGCCGCCGGCTGCGTGCGCCTGCCCTTCGATCTGCCTTTCGACGCGGCCAGCCTGAACAGCGTCACGCTCACCGCCTGCGGCACGGCTTATTACGCCGGCATGATCGCGAAATACTGGTTCGAGCGTTTCGCCCGCCTGCGCGTCGATGTCGATGTCGCCTCCGAATTCCGCTATCGCGACGCGCCTTTGCCCGACCAGGGGCTGATGATCGTGGTGTCGCAATCGGGCGAGACGGCGGATACGCTGGCCAGCCTGCGCTTCGCCAGGGCCCATGGCCAGAAAGTGATCGGCGTGGTCAATGTGCCGACTTCGACCATCGCGCGCGAAAGCGATGTCGCCGCGCCGACGCTGGCCGGGCCGGAAATCGGCGTCGCCTCGACGAAGGCCTTCACCTGCCAGCTCACGGTGCTGGCGGCGCTCGCCGTGGCGCTGGGGCGGGCGCGCGGCGTGCTCGACGCGGCGCAGGAGAAAAAACTGATCAACGAGCTGATGGTGGTCCCCGGCCTGCTGGCGGAGGCGATGAAGCTCGAACCGGGGATCGAGGCCCTGGCCCATCACCTGGCCAAGGCGACCGACGTGCTCTATCTCGGACGCGGCCCGTCCTACCCGCTGGCGCTCGAAGGCGCGCTGAAGCTGAAGGAAATCTCCTATATCCACGCCGAGGGCTATGCGGCCGGCGAGTTGAAGCACGGGCCGATCGCGCTGATCGACGAGCAATTGCCGGTGATCGTGATCGCGCCGACCGATGCGGTGCTGGAAAAGACGGTCTCGAACCTTCAGGAAGTCGCGGCGCGCGGCGGGCGGATCATCATGGTCGGCGATTCCCACGCCATCAACGCCGCCGCCGTCTCGCTCGCCGGCGAGATCCGCCTGCCCGACATGGCCCCCGATTTCGCCGCCATCGTCTATGCCGCCCCGATCCAGATGCTGGCCTATTCCACGGCGGTCTTCATGGGCAAGGACGTGGACCAGCCGCGCAATCTGGCGAAAAGCGTAACGGTGGAGTGAGGGCGCCTGGAAGGTTCATGCTTGAACCACGCCCTGTTCGGACTATCCTGACGGACGCGGCCAAAAAACGCCGCGAGCCGGGGAGGATGCAAGGATGAACAAGGTGAAGGCGATCGTTCTCGCAGCGGCCCTGATCGCGGTTTCGGCGTCCGCCGCCCGGGCCGGCGACGCAACCGGCGTCTGGCTGCGCGCGGACGGCAAGACCAAGGTGAAATTCTCGCATTGCGGCGGGGCGCTGTGCGGCGTCGTCGTCTGGCTGCGGGACAAGGATTCGCCCGCCCATGTCGGCCAGCGCGTCTTTTACGACATGAAGCCCGTTGGCGACAGCGAATGGCGCGGCTCGGCCTTCAATCCCGATGACGGCCACACCTATTCGGGCAAGATGGCCCTTTCCGGCGGCGCGTTGACCACCGCCGGTTGCGTGCTCGGCGGCTGGATCTGCAAGAGCTATTCGTGGCGCCGCGCCAACTGACGAGGGCGGGGCGGCCGGTCGCGGGACGGGCGTACGAGGCTGGTCCTTTCAAATGGTTCGATCACGCGGTAAGAGCAGTCCATGACAAAGCATGGGACTGCCGCCGAAGGCGTGAAATTGCAGTTTGAAGGGAAATTGATGCTTGATCCGCAGGCCTATCGCGATGCGATGAGCGAACTCGCCTCGCCGGTCCATCTCATCGCGACCGACGGGCCGGCGGGACTCGCGGGCATGACCGTGACCGCGCTCGCTTCCGTCACCGACCAGCCGGCGACCCTGCTCGTCTGCGTCAACCGGAAGTCGCCGTCGGCGCCGCGTTTTCTGGCGAACAAGGTGTTCAGCGTCAATTCGCTCGGCGTCGAGGACCAGAAGCTCGCGGATATCTTCGCCGGCCGCACCCATGAGCATTTCGCCGAGAAATTCACCCATGGCGCGTGGCGCGACGGCGCGACCGGCGCGCCGCTGCTCATTGGCGCGCTCGCCAATTTCGATTGCCGCCTGATCGAGGTGAAGGACATCGGCACCCACCATATCCTGTTCGGCCGGGTCGAGGAGGTGGCGCGCCGCGACGAGGGCGCGAGCCTGCTCTATCACCGGCGCGGCTACCGGCGCGGCGACGATCATCTGTGAGGATCGCCAAATTTATCGCGGGAAGAATGGGTTAACCTTTCCAATCGTTGACTCTGATCGTTTAGCTTCGGGCAAGCAGGAACGGATTAGCGTCTTCCCATGATGGAGACGCCGATCATGACACATGCAAGCGCCGCGAAAATTTCCCTGTTCGGGCTGGAGGCTCGCGACGAGCGCCGCGCCCTGATTTCTTCCCTCGCCAAGTCCCTGGCCCAGTCCGGGCGGGATCTGCTGCCTTCCGAAGTGCGCCAGTTGCGCCGCGCCCTGTTCGAGGACGAAGGCGCGAGCCGCGAAGAGGCGCAGGCCCTGTTCGAACTGGAGCGCGCTCAGGCCGCGCCCTGCGCCGAATGGACCGCGTTCCTTGTCGAATGCGTGACGGATCATGTGGTCTGGCAGTGCCGGCCGACCGGAATCGTCGTCGACGAGGAGGCCGAATGGCTGGTGGGCGAGGCCGACCGCTGCCGCCTGGCGACTGGCGCGGCGCTTCTCGCCAATGTGCTGGCCGAGGCCCACCGCGCGCCGGGCTGGCTGATCGCCGCCGTCCGCGCCCGCGTCGCCGCGCCCGAGGTTCAGGCCGAACTGGCGCGCGAGGATTGACATCGACTCTTCACCGCAGAGACCGCGTCGTCTTGCGGCCCCTGCTTAAACCTTTGGCTGCTGGACGAGCGCCGCCGGTTCCCATAAAAGCGGAGCGACCATAAAAATGCCAGCATTGGCCTTGGCCAGCGCCAAGGCCGGGCTCGTTTCGCTCCGGGGCCTGAATGTTCAAGAAAATCCTGATCGCCAATCGCGGCGAAATCGCCTGTCGCGTCATCAAGACCGCGCGGCGGATGGGAATCAAGACCGTCGCCGTTTTTTCCGACGCCGACGAGGACGCGCTCCATGTCTCGATGGCCGACGAAGCCGTGCATATCGGCGCGCCTCCGGCCGCGGACTCCTATCTGGTCATCGACAAGATCATCGACGCCTGCAAGACGACCGGCGCCGAGGCCGTCCATCCCGGCTATGGCTTCCTGTCCGAGCGCGCCGCTTTCGCCGAGGCGCTCAAAAGCAACGGCATCGTCTTCATCGGCCCGAATGTCGGCGCGATTCAAGCGATGGGCGACAAGATCGAATCGAAGAAATTCGCCAACGCCGCCAAGGTCAGCACCGTGCCGGGCTTTCTCGGCGTGATCGAGACGCCGGACGAGGCGGTCAGGATCGCCGACGGCATCGGCTATCCGGTGATCCTCAAGGCCTCCGCCGGCGGCGGCGGCAAGGGCATGCGCATCGCCCACAGCCAGGGGGAAGTCGCCGAAGGTTTTGCCCGAGCGAAATCCGAAGCCAGGAGCAGTTTTGGCGACGACCGCGTCTTTGTGGAAAAATTCATCGTCAATCCGCGCCATATCGAAATCCAGGTGCTGGGCGACAAGCACGGCAATGTCATTTATCTCGGCGAGCGCGAATGTTCGATCCAGCGCCGCAACCAGAAGGTGATCGAGGAGGCGCCGTCGCCCCTGCTCGATGAAGAAACCCGGCGCAGAATGGGCGAACAGGCGGTGGCGCTGGCCAAGGCGGTCAATTACGATTCCGCCGGCACGGTCGAATTCGTCGCCAGCCAGGACAAGAGTTTCTACTTCCTGGAGATGAACACCCGCCTTCAGGTCGAACATCCGGTGACCGAACTGATCACCGGAATCGATCTTGTCGAGCAGATGATCCGCGTCGCCGCCGGCGAGGTTCTGGCGATCAGGCAGAGCGACGTTCATCTCAAGGGCTGGGCAGTCGAAAGCCGCATTTACGCCGAAGACCCGACCCGCAATTTCCTGCCGTCCACCGGCCGGCTGGTGAAATATCGTCCGCCCGAGGAGGGCCGCTGCGAAGGCATTACGGTGCGCAACGACACCGGGGTTTTCGAGGGCGGCGAAATCTCGATTTTCTACGATCCGATGATCGCCAAGCTGGTGACCCACGCCGGCGACCGCCTGACCGCCATCGACGCGCAGTCGCGGGCGCTGGACGCCTTCGTCATCGACGGCATCCGCCACAATATCCCCTTCCTGTCGTCGCTGATGCAGCATGAGCGCTGGCGCCTGGGCCATCTCTCGACCGGCTTCATCGCCGAGGAATATCCCGACGGCTTCTCGCCCCTGAGGCCGCAGGGCGAGATCGCCCATCGCATGGCGGCGGTCGCGGCTTTCGTGGACAATATCCACAATGACCGCAAGCGCCAGATCTCCGGCCAGATGCAGACGCAGAAGCCGGTGCGCTTCGAGACCGCCCGTTCGGTGGCGCTCGACAGGGAGCGTTTCGACATCGAAATCGACACCGGCGACGGCGCGCTGCTGGTGCGCTTCGCTGAAGGCGGCCACGCACATCGGCTGGAGTCCGACTGGGTTCCCGGCGAGCCGGTTTGGAACGGGTTGATCGACGGCGAAAGGATCGCGGTTCAGGTTCGACCGATCCTCAACGGTTTCGCGATCAGCCATGCCGGAGTCAGCGTCGAGGCCCGCGTCTTCACCCGGCGCGAGGTCGAGCTTTTCGCGCTGATGCCCGAGAAAAAGCTGGCCGACACGTCGAAATCGCTGCTCTGCCCGATGCCGGGCCTGGTCAAGGCGCTCTATGTCGCGGCAGGCCAGGAAGTGAAGGCCGGCGATCCGCTGGCCATGGTCGAGGCGATGAAGATGGAGAACGTGCTGCGCGCCGAGCGCGACGCGACCGTCAAGGCGCTGAAATGCAAGGAAGGCGATTCGCTCGCCGTCGACGCGGTGATCATGGAGTTTGCATGAGAGGACGGGGGCTGGCCCCTCACCCTAACCCTCTCCCCTTGAAAGGGGGAGAGGGGATAAGCAAGCCGGCGAGGGGAGACGCTCCCTCGCGGCGCCGAAAATCAGATGCGGGTCCAGCTTTCGGAATCGCACATGGATTCGCCGACCGCGCAGCCCTTGATGGTCAGGCCGCCGCCGGAAAAGGTGACAGTGCCGTTGAAGGTCATCATGCCGGGCATGGACGGATGTTTCATGTTCGCGCCCTTCCACACCGAGCCGCCGGCGTTGGCCATGCCGTGGCACATTTCGAAGCCCGGCTGGCTGCCCGAGACGATCTTGCAATAGAGCCTGCCGCCGGAAACGGAGACCTTGACCTTGTCGCCGTTCGACCGCTGGTACATGCCCCCCGGATCAGCCGCGGCCTGACCGATCATTCCGGCGGTGAACAGGATGGCGACAGCGAATTTTGCGATTTTCATTTTCTTCCTCCCACTTCGGCTTATATCCGCCGTGACGCTGATGACGCGCCTTCGTCATCCTCACATTCAAAGACGCAAATATCAATCGGATAATCCGCGCCATGCCGCTGCATTTCGCCTATGGCTCCAACATGGACGCCGCCGCCATGGCGCGGCGCTGCGTCCGGGCGCGCGGGCTCGGCCGGGCCTTTTTGCCGCGCCATCGTTTCGCGTTGACGCCTGACGGCTTCGCCACCATCGTCCGCGATCCCGCCGCTCATGTCGCGGGCGTGCTATGGGAGGTCGGCTTCGGCGATCTCGCCGCGCTCGACCGCTACGAGGGCGTGGGGCAGGGCGCTTACATCAAGATTTCGACGCCGGTTCTGCGCGAAGGCGCCGCGCCGGTCCGCGCTCTGGTCTATGTCGGCGTCCCGGAAAAAAGCGCCGGCCGGGCGCCGGCCGATTACATGGAAAAAATCGTCGCGGCGGCGCGCGTCCAGGGCCTCGCGGCGGACTATGTCGACGTCCTTCGCCGCGTCGGCGGCGAAAATGTCCCCGAAGCGCCGAAGAAATTCCGCGCGATCAAAATTCCTGTCGTTTCGTGAGTCCGCGATGAGCGCCAAGCCGATCGTCTTCCAGAAAATTTCCGACATGCGCCGCGCCGTCGCGCAATGGCGCGCCGCCGGCGAAACCGTGGCGCTGATCCCCACCATGGGCGCGCTGCACGCCGGCCATGTTTCGCTGCTCGAGGCTTCGCGCGGAAAAGCCCGCCGCGCCATCGTGTCGATCTTCGTCAACCCGACCCAGTTCGCGCCAGACGAGGATTTTTCGGCCTATCCGCGCAGGCTCGAAGCCGATCTCGCCAGATTGGCGGAAGCCGGCTGCGACGGCTGTTTCGCCCCGGATGCGTCCGAAATGTACCCCGCGGGCTTCTCGACCAAAGTGATCCCCGGCGGCCCGGCGCTGGCCGGGCTGGAAGACCGCTTCCGGACGGATCATTTTGCCGGCGTGGCGCAGGTGGTGGCCAAATTGCTCAACCAGGCCCAGGCCGACTGCGCCTTTTTCGGCGAAAAGGATTTTCAGCAGCTCGCGGTGATCCGCCGCATGGCCGCCGACCTCGACATTCCGACGAAAATCTTCGGGGTTCCCACCATGCGCGAGGCGGACGGCCTCGCCATGTCCTCGCGCAATGCCTATCTCTCGCCCGAAGAGCGGGCGCGGGCGGCGACGCTGTCCCGTGTCCTGCGCGCCAGCGCCGAAAAGATCGCCGCCGGCGCGCCGGTCGGCGAGGTCATGGCGCAAGGGGCAAGGGAGATCGAGGCCGCTGGCTTCGCCCTCGATTATTTCGAGGCGCGTCATGCGGAAAGCCTCGCGCCCGCCGCCTCGCGCGCCGACGGGGCGATCCGGCTGCTGGTCGCGGCGCGCCTGGGCCGGACCCGGCTGATCGACAATTGGGCCGTCAAATAAAAACCGAAAGTTTTCATGTTTTCGTTTACTCGCGGGAAAGCGCATGCCCAAACACATTCCCTAGCGGGATGTTAATCAGGATTAACTAGGCGTAATTACGTCAGCATCGTTCCGTTGCATTCGGCGAGGTCTGGCCATGATTGATCGCTTGTTCTGGCTGTTGTTCTCGTTTCGCGGGCGGATTGGACGCGCGGATTTCGCAGTCTTTTGGCTCATCCAGCTCGTCGTGTGGGGGATCTACCAAGTCGCGCTCTGGCGGCGCTATGTCGTCGTCAGCTATGACGCGGCGCAAAGGGCTCACATCGCCCTTGAAGCGCCGCCTGGCGTCAGGGCGGTTCTGTTCTTCCTGTCCGCCGTCGCCTTGTGGATTTCTCTGGCGGTCCAGATCAAGCGGCTGCATGATTTCAACTCCAGCGGTTGGCCGCTTGCCGCTCCGATCGGCGGCGCGTCCGTCGGCGGGTTGCTTGTGGGATTGGCCGCCGCGCTTCAGTTGCGCGCCCTCCTCATTCTTGCCGCCGCAGTTTTTTCTGTCGCCGGGATCGCAGGCCTGGCGCTCATCCTGATGATGTTCTTGCGGGTCGGCTACTGGGGCGACAACGGTCATCCGCGCGGGCCGGACGAGGACGCCGCGGCGGGCCGCGCAGACTTGTCAACCGGTTCGGGCCCGGCGGCGCGCCGCGCTTACGCGCGCAAATCCTCTCTGGCTGGCTTCGGGCGCCCCGCCGCCGCGCAGACTTTCGGGCGCCGCGGCGTCCGCCGCTGACTTTCGGCGGCTGCCCGCGCGTCTGGCGCCGTCGGATTGGCGCCGCGGGCAGCCGCATCTTGACCAATGCCGGCGTGACGCCGTTCAGGCTTCGGCCGCCGCGTCCTCCGGTTCGGTGACGTTGAGCTGGCGGTAGTCGATGCGCGGCACGCCGTCCTCGCTCGTGATGAGGATGTCGGCGAAAAGCTCGCCGAATTTGATGTCCCGCCAGGAATAGCTCTTGCGGACATGGACGTTCTGTCCGGAAACGTCGTCGAGGCCGACGAAATTGACCACGAAAAAGGCGTCCAGCGCCTCAAGCTCCTCTGGCCCCTTGCCGAAGATCGGGCTGTCCTCGTCCACGACGTGAAACAGGGTCCAGGAAAAGGCGAAGATCGGATTGCGCGCCTGTTTCAGGGCGATCGGGCGGAACCGCCGATAGCCGACGCCTTCGATCGTCGGGTCGCTATAGATCATCCAGATTTCGGCGCGCGCCTCGTTGACCGAACTGCGGCGGGCGTTGACGAAACGCGCCATCAGCGTCGGATGTCCGTTATGCCGGGCGAGGGTCATGAAATCGGCGAAGATCACCCGCGCGCGGGGGCGTGAAAAGCGCGCGAAGATCAGGCCGGTGAACACGGCCAGAGTCGACATGCCGGTGAAAATTTCCAGCGTCGCGATCGAATTGCCGTAGACGCTCCGCGGGTGCATGTCGCCATAGCCGACCGTCGCCAAAGTCTGGATCGAAAAGAAGAACAGGTCGAGGAACGAGCCCGGCCGCGCATTGGCGACGCTGTCGCCGCCGAGCCAGAACAGGAAGGCGAAAAACACGTTCATGGTCATGAAATAGAGCGCGAAACCGGTGAAAAAGGCCGGCCACGAAATGCTCATGCTGTTGTGAAAGGCGTCGGTCCAGAACGACTGGTCGAGGCCGCGGGTCAGGAACTCGCGATCGCCGATGCGCACCAGTTGTTCGCGGTCGGACCTGCGGCGGATCAAAGGTTTTCCCATTTCTCGATCACCCAGCTCTCGGCGCGCGCGTCCTCGCGCCATTGCCGGAACGCGGGCAAGGCCAGGATGCGGTCGCAGTACGCCCGCGCGGCCGGCGCCAGTTCGAGCGCGTAAATGTCGAGGCGGGTGACGACCGGGGCGAAAAAGGCGTCGGCGGCGCCAAAGTCGCTGAACAGGAATTCTCCCTCCGCCTGCGAAAAAATCGCCTGGATGCGTGCGAGATCGGCTTGCGCGGCCGCGTCGAGCGGCAGCGGCGCGGCGCGGCGGGCGCGGCGGAAATTGGTCGGGCAGGCCTGCCGCAAGGCCTGAAAGCCGGAATGCATTTCGGCGCACAGCGAACGCGCCCGCGCCCGTTTTTTTCGGTCGCGCGGCCAGATGTTCTTGTCGGGAAAAACTTCGGCCAAATATTCGACGATGGCGAGCGAGTCCCATACGGAAAGATCGCCGTCGCGCAGCACCGGAACCTTTCCCGTCGGCGCCTCGCGCAGCATTTTTTCGCGCGAGCCTTCGACGTAGAGCGGGACGACTTCTTCCGAAAAGGGGATATTCAGCGCGCGCATCAAAAGCCAGGGCCGCAGAGACCAGGACGAATAGGCCTTGTTGCCGATGAAGAGCTTCAGGGTCATGGCGTTTCTCTAAAATTTCGGCGCCGCCGGATGACGCGGCGGCTCATAGGGGGCGCCGGCCTTTTTCCACTCGGTGAAACCGCCCTCGACATGGGCGACCGGCGCCAGGCCCATGCGCTGCGCCAGATGGGCGGCGAGCGCCGAGCGCAGGCCCCCGGCGCAGAAGAACACGAAAGTCCTGTCCTGCTGGAACTGCGGCTTGGCGTAGGGGCTCGCCGGGTCGATCCAGAATTCCAGCATGCCGCGCGGGCAATGGAAGGCGCCGGGGATTCGCCCCTCGCGGTCGAGTTCGCGCGGGTCGCGCAGATCGACGAACAGAACGTCGTCGCGGCCGAGCAGGTCCTTGGCCTCGGCGACTTTCAACGCCCGCACGGCGGCGTTGGCCTCGGCCAGCATCTGCTGGATTCCATAGGTGATCTTGCTCGGCATGAACCCCTCTCTCACCCCGGATTGGACCCCAGGGCGGAGGCTGCGTCAACTCGCAAGTCTTGATTCGCAAGCCTTGACCTGCCCCCCGCTTTTGCCGACAACCGGCCATGCTCGAAGACGATCCGCTTGCCCAGACGATTCTCGCCCTTTGCGCCACCCTCGGTCCCGGCAAGTCGATCTGCCCGACCGACGCGGCCAAGGATTTCGCCCGCGCCCGCGAGGAAGACGAACTGGCCTGGCGCGGCCATCTCCCGCGGGTGCGCGCCCGCGCCGTGGCGCTCGCCCGCGCCGGACGGCTGGTGATCTATCGCAAGGGCAAGCCGGCCGACCCGGATGATTTTCGCGGGGTCTATCGAATCGGCCTGCCGCGCGGCGACTGAGAAGCCGGGCGGAAAAGGAGCGAGAAATGTTCTTCGTCGCGTCGAAAATCTTCTGGCTCCTGGCCTCGCCGCTGCATTTGCTGCTGATCCTGCTGCTGGCGGGGTTGGCGTCCAGCCCGCGCTGGCGCCCCGGACGGGCTTTGGCGCTGATGGCGGCGGTCGCCCTGGCGTTGATCGTGTTCTCGCCGGCCAGCGCCCTGCTGATTCGCCCGCTGGAGGACCGCTTCCCGCGACAATCCGAAAACATGCCGCCGCCGAAGGGAATTATCGTGCTCGGCGGCGCGGCCGACGAGCAGATCACGCGCGCCCGCGATCAGGTCACGTTGAACGAGGCCGCCACGCGGATGACCGAAGGCGCGGCGCTGGCGCGGCTCTACCCCCAGGCGCTGCTGGTCTTTTCCGGCGGCTCCAGCGCGCTCATCGACAACTCGGCCAGGGAGGCGGCTGTCGCGCGGCGGTTGTGGCGCGAACTCGGCGTGCCGGAAAGCCGGATGCTTTTCGAGGACCGCTCGCGCAACACATACGAGAACGCCGTCTTCACCAAAAGGCTGGTCAACCCGCAAAAGGGCGAAAAATGGCTGCTGGTGACCTCGGCCTATCACATGCCGCGCGCCATCGGGGTTTTCCGCGCCTCGGGCATGGAGCCGCAAGCCTTTCCCGTCGATTACCGCACGACGGGCGACGCCCGCGACTTGCGCCCGCCCGGCGACGGCGCGCGCGCCATGATCGATTTCGAAGGCGCGGCGCGGGAATGGATCGGCCTTCTGGCCTATCGCCTGACCGGCAGGATCAAGGTTCTGTTTCCGGCGCCGTGAGCGGCCGCCCCGGCGTCAGCGCGAGGCCGATTCGGCCTGCTCGACGCCGTTGGCTGCCAGAAACTTCTGCCAGTCGCTGGCGTCGCCATAAAAGGCGTTGCGATCGACACGGGTCGGAATGCCGCTGACCCAGGCGTCCGACTGATATTGCCAGAAGCGCCACTCGCGATCGCCATATTTCGCGGAGGGGCGCCGCTTGGTCGAGCGGATCCAGATCGGATAATCGGTCAGCTCGCCGTCGATGATGGTCTGATAGAAATCGACCGTGGTGTAGATGATCGGCTTCTTGCCGTAATAGCGCTGCATCTCCGCGAGCATGGCGCGGATTTCGTGCAGGGTGGACTCGCGTTCGAGACGACGCCGGCAGGTCGGCGAATCGGGGGTCGCCTCGACATCGAGCACCGGGGGCAGGGCGCCCTGCTCGGGCGGGACATTCCTTTCGAACCAGGCCATGTTGTCCTGCCACGGCCGGCACCAATAGACGAAATGATAGGCCCCGTGTGGCAGGCCCGCGGCCTTGGCGCCCTGCCAGTTGCGGGCGAAATTCGGGTCGATGCGGTCGCCGCCCTCGGTCGCCTTGATATAGGCGAATTTGACGCCGCCCTCGTGCACCGCGTCCCAGTTGACATTGCCCTGGTATTTGGACACATCGACGCCATGCACGGTGAAATTCCGGGCGAGCTTGGTCGCCTCGGTTTCCTTGTAATGGCCGGGCCGGGCGCCGACGAGCGGGTGCTCGGCGAAAGCCGAAGGAGCCTCCCCGCATGCCGCGAGCGCGAGCAGCAGGCCCGGAAGCGCGAAACGCGCGACGATCTTGGTGCGGAAATCACTCATGCGCGCAGATTACCTCGATCGGGGTAATAAGTCGTTAATCTACATCACGCCGGTTCACCGCCTGAATTGAACCGGAATTTTCGTTTTTGGCAAGTGCGGGCTGCGCCCGCGCCGTGCGCCGCCCCGTATTTTCAGGCGATTCCGCCGCGCGGCGCGGCCTTCCGCGACAGCGGCGTTGGCGCCGCCGTCCGGTTTGAAGTAAAAGGCGTTTTGCGATGTGGGTGAAGATTCCGTTTATCGTGGCGGGTATGGCGCTGGCGCTTTGCGGCGGCGCGCGGGCCGAGGCGTGCGGCCCGCAAAAGCTCGGGGTTTCACGGACGATCCTTGTCGGCGCCCCCGTCCATGTCGGTCTCAAAACCTATCCGCGGACGCTCGACCTGAAAGACCACGAAATCGTCCTGACCTTCGACGACGGCCCCGCGCCGGCGACGAACCGGGTGCTCGCGGCCCTCGAAGCGCAATGCGCCCGGGCGACCTTTTTCCTGATCGGACGCAACGCCGCCGCCATGCCGGCGCTGGTGCGCCGCGAGATCGCCGACGGCGACACGGTCGGCAGTCATTCCTATAATCATCCGATTTTGCCCAGCCTGCCGCTCGCCAGGGCCGTGGCCAATATCGAGGCGGGCGCGGCGGCGGTGGACAAAGCCTCCGGCGGCAAGGCGTCGCGATTTTTCCGTTTTCCCGGCTTCGCCGATTCGCCCGCCCTGCTGGCGGCGCTCGACAAGACGAACAGGCCGGTTTTCGGCGCCGATCTCTGGGCTTCCGACTGGAACGCCATGACGCCACGGGAAGAACTCGACCTGCTGATGGGCCGATTGCGGCGCGCGGGCGGCGGAATCGTCCTGCTCCATGACAGCAAGCGGGAGACGGCGGACATACTGCCCGACTTTCTCGCCGCGCTGAAGGCGGAAGGATTCCATATCGTGGCGCTTGCGCCGGGCGACGTCCCGCCCGCGCTCAGAAAGGCTCCCTCCGGCTGGAAATCCGAAACCGAGGAGACGTTGAGGAAAATGGGGATCGGCGGCGGAAAAGGCGCCGCGCCGAAAATCGACGTTCCGCTTCAGGAGCAGAAGGATCCGGCGAACAGGATGTGAGGGAAAGAAAACCAAGCGATGCGCTTGGTGCGGCCAAGAGGACTCGAACCTCCACCCCGGTTAAAGGACTAGCACCTCAAGCTAGCGCGTCTACCAATTCCGCCATGGCCGCGCGATTTCCGGGTTTTTGGGCCCGATCAATCGGTAGGCGCGTCGTCTAACAAATCGCTTCCGGCCTTGCAAGCCGCCAGCCCGATTTTTCTCGACGCGCCCGCCGCGCCGCGCGATAAGACCATGAAATGACAGAAGCCCGCGCCACACCGCCCGCCTCATTTCTTGCCGCGCCCGGCGCGCCGCCGGTGGAATGGCGGATTTCCGAGGGCCTGACCGGCTATTCTCACGCCGTTTCGGAAATGGAGGCGCGCGCCGGCGCCATCGCCGAGGGAACGGCGCGCGAGCTTGTCTGGCTGGTCGAGCATCCGCCGCTCTATACGGCGGGGACCTCGGCGCGGCCGGACGACCTGCTCGATACGCGTTTCCCGGTCCACGCCACGGGCCGTGGCGGCCAGTTCACCTATCACGGTCCCGGCCAGCGCGTGGCCTATGTGCTCCTCGACCTCAACCGCCGCTCGCGCGACGTGCGGTCGTATGTCTGCGCGCTGGAGAAATGGATCATCGCCGCGCTGGCGCGGTTCAATGTGAAAGGCGAAATTCGCGACGGCCGCGTCGGCGTCTGGGTCGCGCGGCCGGACAAGTCGCGTGGCCCGCGTGGCGAGACGGCCGAGGACAAGATCGCGGCGATCGGGGTGCGGATGCGGCGCTGGGTGTCGTTTCACGGAATCGCGCTCAATGTCGAGCCGGACCTCTCGCATTTTTCGGGCATCGTCCCTTGCGGGATCAAAGAGAATCATCTCGGCGTCACCAGTCTGTTGGATCTCGGCCTGCCGGTGAGCATGCAGGACGCGGATGTGGCGCTTCGTTCGAGCTTTGAGGAGATTTTCGGGCCGACGGACTCCGGACCAGCCTGAACCTCGGCGCCGCGCCGCATCGACGGGACGGCTGGGCATGACGGTTTCGCCCCATTTTCGGCCTTGACAGCTTGACGGCGTTTTTCTAATCGATGCACGTCCAGATTGCATTCCGATCATTTCTCAATTCGATTTTGGAGCAAGCATGTTGTCGCGCTCATCCGTATTGGAACTGCTCTTCCGCGCCACGCGCTTCGCATTGCCCGCCGTGATTTTATTGGGCTTGGCCGGGTGCGTGGACGCCGAGCGGCCCAATGTGTCGGCGGAAACCGTCACGTCGTTCAAATTGACCAGCGTGTCGGTCGATTTCGCGCCCAACGCCGCCATCCATATTTCTCCGGTCGAGGATCAGGTCCACGCCCGCGGCGTCTACGACCGCGAACAGGTCGCCGCGGCGGAAAAAGCGCAAATCCGGCAGGTTTTCGCCGAAGTGTTCAGCGCCGTCGTCGGCGCCAGGCTCACCGGCGCGCGCCCTGTCGCCGCGCGGATCGTCGTGACCGGTTTCAACGTGCCCGGCCCCCTCATGACCGCATTGGCCAGCGGCTCCTATAGCGTGGCCGCAGGCGTCGATCTTGTCGATGCGGCGACCGGCGCGACGCTGGTCTCCGTCCCGCCGGGAAAGATTTCGAACGCGGTTTATCAGCCTGGCGGCGTCGGCGGACTGATCGTGCAGGCGGTCCAGTCTGGCGATCCGTCCGATCGCAAGACCCGCCAGCTCGCTCAAATTTTTTCCAACGAATATGTGCAATGGCTTCTCGGGAAGTGAGGCGACCGGCGCGGGGAGGTTCGCCAAGCCGGCGTTCCTCCCGTTCGGGGATCTGGAAGGGCGGCAAAGTTTGAGCATTGTCTGGGCCGCTGATTTCTTTCGGTTGACACCAGCGCCGGCCTGGCGAGCATAAGGCGGCCAGCGCCGCCCCGCGCCATGACGAATCTGGAACTGAATCATGCGGACCATTTTTTTCGCTGCCTCGCTTTGCGCCCTGACCGCCGCCGCCCGCGCCGAGTCCATCCCCCAGCCGACATTGAACCCGCATGAGTCGTGGTCCTACCATGTCACGGCGCAAAACCGCGGCACGGTCCGGGACGCGCATATCACCGTGTCCGTGACGCGCGTCGGACCGGACGGCGTCCTCGTCAGCGAGAGCTCCACCGCCGCGCCTGGCCGCGTGGCGTCGGCGCTCTATGGACTGGACTGGAGCAAGCGCCGCAGCGTCAACGGGCAGGAAACCACGGTCAACCGGCCCTTCGCCTTCCCGCTTGAAGTGGGCAAGTCCTGGCAGGTCGAATATACCGAGAAGAATCCGAACCCGCGGAAGCTTCGCGAGACGGATGTCCTGCCCTACAAGGTCGTCGGCTGGGAGGACGTCACCGTCCCGGCCGGAAAATTTCACGCCTTGAAGATCGAATCTTTCGGGCGCTGGACGGCGGAGGTCTCGCCGCGCGTCGTCAACAACTCCACCACCGCCCGATCGGGCGGCGTGGCGACCCAGGGCGCCGAAAGCCGGATCGTGAAGGGGGGGCGGGTCAGCGGCCGCTATTACAAATGCTTCTGGTATGTCCCCCAGGTGAAGCGATGGGTGAAATCGATCGAGGAGAACTATTCCGCGAACGACACGCTGAGCCAATCGGTCGCCAACGAACTCGAAAGCTACGACTTGGGCGGCGGCGGGAAGCCGCAAAACGCGCCGCGCCCTTCCGTCCCCGTCACGCCGCCGCCGGCGCCCGACAAGAGTTCGATCTGACCCTGCCGCATCGCGCCGGCCGCGAATCGGAGAACATCGTGGCTCGCGAGAACTATCCTCCGGTCATCGGTGGGAAAAACGCGATTTCCCGCGCGCCGACAATGCTGGCCTCGGGCCTGGCGTGTTTCCTGTCGATGGCGGCGCGGACGATGGTCTGCGAAAATGTGGCGGCATAGGCCTCGTCGCGCTGGCTGAGCCAGGCGATCAGATCGGCGAGGCTGCGCGCCGATTCAGGAACCTCGACCTCCTCGGCGGATTTGCCGATGCGCTCGCGCAGGGAGGCGAAATAGACCAGCCTCATTCCTCGACCACATATCTGATGCCGGCGCGGAAATAATCCCAGCCGGTGTAGAGCGTCAGGAGCGCCGCCAGCCACAACAGGCCGAGGCCGATCCGCACCGTGCCGGGCAGCAGCGCCTCGCCCGCTCGTCCGGCGATGAGAAAGCCGAGCGCGACGATCTGCACGGTGGTCTTCCATTTGGCGACATTGCTCACCGGCACCGAGACCTTCAGCTCGGCCAGGAATTCGCGCAGGCCGGAGACCAGGATTTCGCGGCAGAGAATCACGATGGCCGCCCACAGCGACCAGCTTCGGATCGTCCCGTCGGCGACGAGAATCATCAGCGCCGAGGACACCAGAAGCTTGTCGGCGATCGGGTCCAGCATCCGCCCCAGCGCCGATTGCTGCGCCCAGGCGCGGGCGAGATAGCCGTCGAAGAAATCGGTGATCCCGGCGACGGTGAAAAGCCCCAGCGCGGTCCAGCGCAAGGCGAAATTGTCGGGCCAGAACAGGCAGGCCACCACCGCCGGCACGATCACCACCCGGCCGAAGGTCAGGGCGTTCGGCAGGTTGAAATTGCGACGGACGCCAGAACGGGCCGGACTGAGGGACATGATGGGAGGGAAGCTTTTTAAACGTGGCGCGTCAACGGATTTTTCCGCTTTGGCGGCGCGCAGGGCCATTTGCCGCTTCGAAACGGCCGGCTATCGCTTCAATGGTGTGTCGGCTATATATGATGCGTGATGATTGATGCACGAGGGCAAGCGATGCGAACCACATTGGCGATCGCCGACGATGTCCTTGCCGCGGCCAAGGCGATCGCACGGGACCAGGGCAAGACCGTGGGCGAGGTCGTGTCCGATCTGGCGCGGCGCGCATTGCGCGTCGAGGGCGCTCCGTCGGCGCGCAATGGAATCCCGCTTCTTCCGGTCAAGAAACCCGACGCGCGCGTGACGCTGGAGATCGTCAACCGGCTGCGCGACGAAGCGCCATGACCTTCCTGCTTGACGTCAATGTGCTGATCGCGCTGATCGACCCGACCCATGTCAGCCATGAGGCGGCGCATGATTGGTTTGCGCGCAAGGGCCGCGAAAGCTGGGCGACTTGCCCGATCACCGAGAACGGCGTCATACGCATCGTCGGACATCCGAAATATCCGAACGCGCCCGGTTCGCCCGCGCTGGTCGCGGAAATCGTCCGGGCTTTGCGCGCGTTGCCCGGACATGTTTTTTGGTTCGATTCCGTCACTCTTCTCGATGACAAACGGGTGCGCGCCACGGAACTCCTGACGGCGCAGCAGGTCACCGACACCTATCTCCTCGCTTTGGCGGCGTCCCACGGCGGCCAGCTCGCGACCTTCGACCGCCGCCTCTCGACCAGGGCGGTCGTCGGCGGCAGGGACGCGCTTCACCTCATCGGCTGAGGGTCAAGGCGCTCAACCCTTTTCGTGGAAATGATCGAACACCAGCTTCGCGGTCGCCGCCGAGAAGCCCGGCGTCTTTTCCAGATCGGCCAGCGCCGCCGCCGCCACGGCCTTGGCGGTCCCAAAGGCCTGGAGCAGCGCCCTTTTGCGCGCCGGGCCGACGCCGGCGATCTCGTCGAGCGGGTTTTTCGCGAATTCCTTCTTGCGCCGCGCGCGATGGGTTCCGATGGCGAAGCGGTGGGCCTCGTCGCGCAGGCGCTGGACGAAATAGAGCGCTGGATCGCGCGGCGCCAGTCTGAACGGCTCGCGCCCGGCGACGAAGAAAGTCTCGCGGCCCGCGTTGCGGTCAGGCCCCTTGGCGATCGAGGCGAGCGTCACGCCGGTCACGCCCAGCTCCTCCATCGCTTTGCGCGCCGCTTCGAACTGGCCGCGCCCGCCGTCGATCACGATCAGGTCGGGCGACTGGGGGAAGGCGTCCGGGTCTTCGGGCGCCGGCGCCTCGCCCTCCTTGAGCAGGCGCGAAAAGCGGCGCGACAAAACTTCGCGCATCATGGCGTAATCGTCGCCGGGCGTGACCGGACCCTTGATGTTGAAGGTCCGGTAATGGGTTTTCATGAAACCCTCCGGGCCGGCGACGATCATCGCGCCGATCGCCGAAGACCCCATGATGTGGGAATTGTCATAGACTTCGACCCGGCGCGGCGGCTTGTCCATGCCGAAGGCGGCGCCGAGCGCCTCCAGCAGTTTCTGCTGGCTGGCGCTGTCGGCGAGCCGCCGGCCCAGAGCCTCGCGGGCGTTGCTGGCGGCGTCGGCGACCATTTCCTTCTTCTCGCCGCGCTGGGGCGTAGCGATCTCGATTCCATAGCCTTCGCGCTCCGCCAGAGCCTCTTCGAGCCAGGCCGCCTCCTCGATGGCGTGGGAGAGCAGGACCAGCCGCGCCGGCGGGCGCTCGGCATAGAACTGTGCGACGAAGGGCCCCAGAACCTCGCCGGCGGAAAGGGTTTTGTCGGCGCGCGGAAAATAGGCGCGATTGCCCCAGTTCTGATAAGCGCGATAAAACACCGCCTCGACGCAGAACTGGCCGGCTTCCTCGTGAAGCGCGAAGACATCGGCCTCGGGCACGGCGCGCGGATTGATCCCCTGCTGGCCCTGAATCGCGGCGAGAGCGGAAATGCGGTCGCGCAATTGCGCCGCGCGCTCGAATTCGAGGTTTTCCGCCGCCGCGTTCATGTCCTGCGCCAGACGTTCCCGCACCGCGCGGGATTTTCCGGCCAGGAAATCGCGCGCCTCGCCCGCCAGTTCGGCGTAATTCTCCAGCGAGATTTCGCCGGTGCAGGGGCCGGCGCAGCGCTTGATCTGGTACAGGAGGCAGGGCCGGCTGCGATTGTCGTAGAAGGAATTCTCGCAGGAGCGCAGCAGGAAGGCGCGTTGCAGCACGTTGAGGGTGCGGTTGACGGCGCCGACATTGGCGAAGGGCCCGAAATAATCGCCCTTGCGAGCGCGCGCCCCGCGATGTTTGGTCAGTTGCGCGCCGCGTTCGTCTTTGGTCAGAAGGATATAGGGGAAAGACTTGTCATCGCGCATCAACACGTTGAAGCGCGGCTTGAGCTGCTTGATGAGATTGGCTTCGAGCAGCAAGGCCTCGACCTCGGTGCGGGTCGAGACGAAGACCATCGATGCGGTGAGGGCGATCATCCGCGCGATGCGATTGGCGTGGCCGGCGAGGCGGGTATAGGACGCGATGCGTTTTTTGATGCTTTTCGCCTTGCCGACATAAAGCACCGCGCCATCCTCGCCGATCATGCGATAGACGCCCGGCCCCATCGGCGCATGTTTCCAATGCGCGCGGATCGCCTTCAAGCCCCGCTTGAACGAGGAGGCGGCCGCTTCGGACTCGAAATCGAGATCGACGCCGGAGCTTTCTTCCGGCTCGGCGGAAAAGACCTCTTCGGCCTCGTCCGGCTCCAGAAGCCCCTCGGGCGGCGCATCGATATGGCTTTTCTGGCGACTCATGGCCCTAATCTAGGCGCTGTCGCCGCGCCGCGAAATGGGCTGTCCGGCGGCCCCTGTCTCGCCGCGGCCCTTGGCCTTTCGGCTCGCGACCTTGGACTAATTCGTGATCTTCCCGCGCTTGTGTTTGGTGCATATTCCGCTTGCGGCGCCGGCGACTTGACGGAAGCGTCCTGGCGCCGGACGAGGAGCCGCGCCTTGCGCGCGGGATGCGGGCCGCGGCCGAGCGCCGCTTGGGAGAATGGAATGTCGAGCCGAATCCGCCATGGGCGCATGGACATCGCCGCCAATCTGCATGATTTCATCAATCGCGAGGTTCTGCCGGGCCTCGGTTTCGGCGCGTCGGCGTTCTGGGCGGGGCTGGAAAAATTCCTGCTCGAGCTCGCCCCGCGCAACCGCGCCCTGCTCGACAGGCGCGATGCCATTCAGGCGCTGATCGACGCCTGGCATCGCGAGCGCAAGGGCAAGGTTTTTGATGCGGAGGCCTATCGGCTCTTTCTGGCCGAGATTGGCTATCTGGTTCCGCGCGGCGAGGCGTTCACGGTCGAAACCGCCCATGTCGATCCCGAAATCACGATTCAGGCCGGCCCCCAGCTCGTCGTTCCGATCCTCAACGCGCGCTATGCGCTGAACGCCGCCAATGCGCGCTGGGGCTCGCTTTATGACGCCCTTTACGGCACGGACGCGATCCTGCCGCCGGACCCGGCGCAAAAGGGCTACGACCCGGCGCGCGGCGCGGCGGTGATCGCCTGGGGCCGCGATTTCCTCGACCGCGTCGCGCCTTTGGCCGGCGCGTCTCATCGCGATGTCGTCCAATACGCCGTCGAGAAGGGCGCGCTTCAGGCGAAACTGGAGGGTGGCGTTGCGGCGCTTGCCGATCCGCGGTTGTTCGCGGGCTTTGCCGGCGATCCGTCCGCGCCGGGCGCCGTTCTGCTGAGGCACAATGGCCTGCATGTCGAAATCCGCGTCGACCGCGATCATCCGATCGGCGGGACCGACCGCGCCGGCGTCGCCGACATCACGCTCGAAGCGGCGCTGACGGCGATCCAGGATTGCGAGGATTCCATCGCCGCGGTGGACGCCGAGGACAAGGTCGGGGTCTATCGCAACTGGCTTGGCCTGATGAAGGGCGACCTTGCCGCGACTTTTGCGAAGAACGGCAAAGCCTTCGAGCGCCATATGGCGCCGGACCGCGCTTACCTGTCGCCCGAGGGCAAGCCTTTCGCGCTGCCTGGGCGTGCGCTGCTGCTGGTGCGCAATGTCGGCCACCTGATGACCAGCGACGCGGTGCTGATCGACGGCGCCGAGGCGCCCGAGGGCCTGCTCGACGCCATGTTCACCGCCCTCATCGCGCTTTACGACCTGAGAGGCCTGGGCCGTTTCCGCAACAGCCGCGCCGGCTCGGTCTATATCGTCAAGCCGAAGATGCACGGGCCGCAGGAGGTCGCCTTTTCCAGCGAAATTTTCACCCGCGTCGAGGAGGCGCTGGGCCTGCCGCGCTTCACCATCAAGATGGGGATCATGGACGAGGAGCGGCGCACCACGGTCAATCTCGCGGAATGCATCCGCGCGGCGAAGGAGCGCGTCTTCTTCATCAATACGGGCTTCCTCGATCGCACCGGCGATGAGATTCACACCTCGATGGAAGCCGGGCCGATGATCCGCAAGAACGACATGAAAAATGCGGCCTGGATCGCGGCCTACGAGGACAACAACGTCGATGTGGGCTTAGGCGTCGGCCTGCCGGGCCACGCCCAGATCGGCAAGGGCATGTGGGCCATGCCGGACATGATGGCGGCCATGCTGAAGACCAAGGGCGCCCATCCGCGCGCCGGGGCCAATACCGCCTGGGTGCCGTCGCCCACCGCCGCGACGCTTCATGCGGTCCATTACCATGAGGTCGATGTCGCCGCCCGGCAGCAGGAGATTGCCGCCCGCGCGCCGGCAAAACTCGACGCCATCCTGACCATCCCGCTCGCCGACCGCATCAACTGGTCGCCGGAGGAAATCAACGAGGAACTGGAGAACAACGCGCAAGGGATTCTCGGCTATGTCGTGCGCTGGATCGATTCCGGGATCGGCTGTTCCAAGGTGCCGGATATTCACGGCTTCGGCCTGATGGAAGACCGCGCCACCCTGCGCATTTCCAGCCAGCACATCGCCAACTGGCTGCGCCATGGGATTTGCGGCGCGGATCAGGTGCGCGAGGTGATGCGCCGCATGGCGGCGGTGGTGGACGGCCAGAACGCCGGCGACCCCGATTACCACCCCATGGCGCCGGATTTCGACAACAGCGTGGCCTTCCAGGCGGCCTGCGATCTGGTGTTCAAGGGCGCGCGGCAGCCCAACGGCTATACCGAGCCGGTGCTGCATGCGCGGCGCCGCGAAGCCAAGGCGCGGCGGGCGTAAGGAAAAAAAAGCCTGCGGTTCGGGAGAACCGCAGGCGCGTTTTCGAAATGAACTGACGGGCGGCTCAGGCCGCCGATTTGACCCGCGCCGCTTCGGCCGCCGCGCGGATGGCGGCGATGTTGCGGCCATAGACTTCGGGATTGTCCACCGAACCGCCCTTGAACACGGCGGAGCCGGCGACCAGGGCGTCGGCGCCCGCCGCGACGACCAGCGGCGCGGTTTCCGGGGTGATGCCGCCGTCGATCTCGATATGGATCGGACGGTCGCCGATCATGGCGCGGACCTGGCGGACCTTTTCGACCTGGCTCTCAATGAAACTCTGGCCGCCGAAGCCGGGGTTGACCGTCATCAGCAGCACCAGATCGATGCGGTCGAGGACGAATTCGATCGCCGAGGCGGGCGTCGAGGGATTGAGCGACACGCCGGCCTTGGCGCCGAGCGAGCGGATCAGTTGCAGCGAGCGGTCGAGATGCGGACCGGCTTCGGCGTGGACGGTGACGATGTCCGAGCCCGCCTTGACGAAGGCTTCGATATAGGGATCGACCGGCGCGATCATCAGATGGACGTCCATCACGCCCTTGATGTGCTTGCGGATGGCGGCGCAGGTGGCTGGGCCGAACGTGATGTTGGGGACGTAATGGCCGTCCATGACGTCCACATGGACCCAGTCGCAGCCCTGGGCTTCGATGGCGCGGCATTCGGCGCCGAAATTGGCGAAATCGGCGGAAAGGATCGAAGGGGCGATCTTGATGCTGCGGTCGAAGGGTTTCATGGACGGTCCTTTCGAGATTTGGATAGGCGGAGCCCTCTCCCCGCAAAACGGGGAGAGGGGTTTAAATCGGATTAGGCAGCGGCCTGGCCGAGCCTGTCGCGCCAGCCGGGGAACAGCTTGTCGGCGTCATGCGGGAAGCTGACGAAGGCGCGGGCGAATTCGCGGTGGCTCTTGGCGAATTCGATCGGATCGGCTTTCGCCCTCCAGCATTGTTCCGCCTGACGCAGCGAGATGGCGCCAGCCGCGCCGCCGTCGACATGGCCGAAGGCGCCGCCGCCGGCGGTCATGATCAGGTTGGAATGGCCGAGGTTGTCGAAGAAGCCCGGCATGCGCAGGGCGTTCATGCCACCCGAAATGATCGGGGTGGTCGGGTTCATGCCCAGCCAATCCTGCTCATAATAGGGGCCCTGCGCCTTGTCCTCGGTCAGCATGAAGGCGATGTTGCGGTC
>JAJYCZ010000014.1 GCA_021777915.1 Pseudomonadota bacterium
CTGCTGCGCCATCGCGGCGGCGCGGCCGATCGTTCCTGGCGTTTGGAGTGGCAGCGTGACCGAGGCTTCTTTTGCGAGACCGCCGAGACTCGCCATGCGGCGCTATCTGGCTCTTTTCCTGCCCTGTCTGCCGACGGAGCGCTGGCGCTCCCGTCAGGCCGGCGGCGCGCCGGATGACGCGCAGCCTTTCGCATTGGTCGAAAGGAAGAACAATGCGCAAAGGCTTTACGCGCTCAATCCCGCCGCCTTGGATCAGGGGCTCGCGCCGGGGCTGTCTTTGGCGGACGCGCGCGCCCGTCTGCCGCGGCTTCGCGTCGCCGCCGCCGACCGACGGGCGGACCGCGAGCTTCTTCTCGCCCTGGCGGCGCATTGCGAGCTTTATACGCCTTTGACGGCTTTGGACGAGCCGCATGGCCTTGTCCTCGACGTCACCGGCTGCGCGCATCTGTTCGGCGGCGAAACGGGCCTTTTGTCCGTCACGCTCCATGACATGGCGGCGCTTGGCTTTTCCGCCCGCGCGGCGCTGGCGTCGACGCCCGATGGCGCGCGCGCCCTGGCGCGTTTTTCACCGGGCGGCGTTTTCTTTCCCGATGAGGCGGCGGCGGCCGCCGCGCGCTTGCCGCTCGCCGCGCTGGAGGTTGACGAAGAAACCCTGCGCGCCCTGAGCCGCGCTGGCCTGAAGACCATTGGCGATCTCGCCTCTCGTCCGTCGCGCGCTTTCGCCGCGCGCTTCGGCGCCGATTTCACGCGCAAGATCGAACGTCTGCTGGGACGGGAGGATTTGCGCATCACGCCTCTGCGTCCGCCGCCCGATTGCATGGTCGAACGCCATTTCGCCGAGCCTCTGACGCAAGGCGAGTCCATCGCAGCCGTTTTGGGCGATCTGATCCAGGAGGCCAAAGCCTTTCTGGAGCGGCGTGGCCAGGGCGGGCGTTTTTTCGAAGCGAGTTTTTTCCGCGCCGACGGCGTCGTGCGCCGGTTGTCGGTCGAGACCTTGCGGCCGACGCGCGATCCGAAAATCCTGGTCAGGCTGTTTCATGAAAAACTCGATTCGCTGGCCGATCCGCTCGATCCCGGTTTCGGTTTCGACGCGCTGCGCCTGGCCGTGCCGCGCGTGGAAAATTTCGAGTCCGCGCAAGGCGACTTTGTCGCTCTCGAAGCGCGGGAGGCCGAGCGGGAGTTGAGCGAATTGCTCGATCGCCTGACAACGCGTTTTGGCCGCGCGCGCGTGCTGCGCTTCATGCAGGGCGACGCCCATGAGCCCGAGCGCGAAAGCCGCGCCGTTCCCGTCGCCGCGGCGGCTGTCGAAGCATGGCACAGACCGCTGGGCGTCGAGCCGCCGGCGCGGCCGCTCACTTTGTTCGATCCGCCCCAGCCGGTGGATGTTGTCGCTCTGGCGCCGGACGGCCCCCCGGCGCGGTTTCGCTGGCGGCGGAAAATGCATGAGATCCTGCGCGCCGAGGGGCCGGAGCGCATCGCGCCGGATTGGTCGGTTTTCGGCATGCGGGAGCCGGCGCGCGACTATTACCGCGTCGAGGATGTCGAAGGCCGGCGGTTCTGGCTGTTCCGGCGCGGTCTTTATGAGTCTGACGACCAGCCGCGCTGGTTCCTGCATGGGTTGTTCGCGTGACCTTTTATGCCGAACTGGTGTGCGCCAGCCATTATTCCTTCCTGCGCGGCGCCTCGCCGCCAGCGGAATTGATCGGCGCGGCTTTGCGCGTGAACTATGGAGGGCTTGGTCTGTGCGACCGCAATTCCGTCGCCGGCGTCGTACGCGCCTTTTCCGCTCTGGAAGAGTTTGCGCGCGGCGACAGTGATCTTGCGATGCGTGCGAAAAATTTCAAGCTTCTTGCCGGCGCGCGCCTCGTCTTTGCCGACGGCGCGTCGGACATTGCCGCTTATCCCGCCCATCGCGCCGGCTGGGGCCAGTTGTGTCGCCTGCTCACCCTTGGAAAACGCCGCGCCAAAAAGGGCGAATGTTTTCTCACCCTCGACGATCTCGCGCGCGACGCCGGCGATCTTCTGCTGATCGTTCTCCCGACGCAGACTTTCGAAAGTCTCGAACAGACCATCGCGAGTCTGCGCGCCGCCTCATGCCGGGTCTGGCTTGGCGCCAATATGCCGCGCGGGGGAGCCGACTGCCGCCGTCTTCTCCGCCTGAGGGACGTCGCGCACGTGGGAGGGGTCCGATTGCTGGCGCAGAACGACGCGCTTTACGCCGACCGGCAAGACCGCGCCTTGCAGGATGTGCTGACTTGCGTGCGTGAACATATGACTCTCGCCGAGGCCGGGCGGCGGCTCGAAAGCAACGCCGAGCGTCATCTGAAAGAACCGCGGGAAATGGAGCGGCTTTTCGCCGACGCGCCGGAAGCGATCGAGGAGATCGAAAATTTTCTCGGCCAGGCGCAATTTCATTTGCGCGAACTTTCTTACGAATATCCCGACGAGCCGGTTCCCGCCGGCTGGGCGCCGCAGGCCTGGCTGGCGGAGCTGGTCCGCCGCGCTGCGCCGAAACGTTATCCGCTCGGCGCGCCGCAAAAGGTCCTCGATCTGCTCGATCAGGAGTTGGCGCTGATCGAAAAGCTCGATTACGCGCCTTATTTTCTCACCATCCATGACATTGTCGCCTTCGCGCGTGAGCAGGGAATTCTGTGCCAGGGGCGCGGCTCGGCCGCCAATTCGGCGGTCTGTTATGTGCTCGGAATCACCGCCGTCGATCCGGCCGAAAACGATCTGCTGTTCGCGCGCTTCATTTCGGTGGAGCGGCGCGAGCCGCCGGATATCGATGTCGATTTCGAGCACGAGCGGCGCGAGGAGGTGATCCAGCATATTTACGAGAAATATGGCCGCGAGCGCGCCGGCCTTGCGGCTGAGGTGATTTCCTATCGCCCGCGCAGCGCCCTGCGCGACGTGGGCAAGGTCTTTGGGCTTTCGGAAGACCTGATCGGCGCGCTCGGCGCCCTGCAATGGGGCGCCTATGGGCCGCCGCGCCTGCGCAAGGAACATATCGCCGAAGCCGGGCTCGACCCGGATAATCCGATCATCCGCCACGTTCTCTATTTTGCGCGGAAAATCCTCGGCTTTCCGCGCCATCTCTCGCAACATGTCGGCGGCTTCATCCTGACCCGCGGGCGGCTGGATTCCCTGGCGCCGATCGGCAACGCCGCCATGCCCGACCGCACCTTCATCGAATGGGACAAGGACGATATCGACGCGCTCGGCCTGATGAAGGTCGATGTTCTTGCGCTCGGCATGCTCACCTGCATCCGCAAGGGGTTCGACCTGCTCGCGCAACATGAAGGTTTGAACATCGGTCTTGCCGATGTGCCTCGCGAGGATCGCGGCGTCTATGACATGCTGTGCCAGGGCGATTCGATCGGCGTGTTCCAGGTCGAAAGCCGCGCGCAGATGAACATGCTGCCGCATCTGCGGCCGCGCAGATTTTACGACCTGGTGATCGAGGTCGCCATCGTGCGGCCGGGGCCGATACAGGGCGACATGGTCCATCCCTATCTGCGCCGCCGCGCCGGCGAGGAAATGGTCAGTTTCCCGTCGCCCTCGCCGGAGCACGGCCCGCCCGACGAATTGCATCGCGTGCTCGGCAAGACCCTGGGCGTGCCCCTGTTCCAGGAACAGGCGATGAGCCTGGCCATGGTCGCGGCGAAATTCTCCGAAGCCGAGGCCAACCGCCTGCGCCGCGCCATGGCGACCTTCAGGCATCTGGGGACCATCGGCGAATTCGAGACGATGATGGTCGAACGCATGTGCGCGCGCGGCTATGCGCGCGATTTCGCCCAGCGCTGTTTCGAACAGATCAAGGGCTTCGGCTCCTACGGCTTTCCCGAGAGCCACGCCGCCTCATTCGCCCAGCTCGTCTATGTCTCGGCCTGGCTGAAACGCCGCCATCCGGCGGTCTTCGCCTGCGCGCTCCTGAATGCGCAGCCGATGGGTTTTTACGCGCCGGCCCAGATCGTGCGCGACGCGCGCGAGCACGGCGTCGAAATCCGTCCTGTCGATGTCAATCATTCGCTTTGGGATAACACTCTTGAGCGCGCGGAAGACGGGTCCTTGGCTTTGCGGCTCGGTTTCCGCCAGATCGGCGGGCTGGTCGAGGCGGAAATGGCTCGCCTCATCGCCGCGCGCGACAAGAATTTCGAGACGCTCGAATCCTGCGCCACTCGTTCGGGGCTTTCCGCGCGCGGTCTGAAAATTCTCGCCGACGCCGACGCCTTCCGCTCCTGTCGCGTCTTGTCGCGGGCGCCGGAGAAGAAGCTGGATCGCCGCGCGGCCTTGTGGGCGGCGCGGCGCCTGCCGGGAACGAAGCCCTTGCCGCTGTTCGCCGCGGCTGGCGTCGAAGATTTAGGCGCCGAGCCCGACCCCGAATTGCGGGCTTTGCGAATCGGCGAAGAAGTCGTCGCCGATTATCAGACCCTGCGCCTGTCGCTGCGCGCCCATCCCATGCAAATTCTGCGGCCCATTTTCGCGCGCGAAAAATTCATTCGCGCCAGCGACCTGCCGTCCTGTCCCGACGGCGCCTGGCGAAAGGCGGCGGGCCTCGTGATCGTGCGGCAGCGGCCAGGCAATGGCAAAATGATCTTCATCACGCTGGAGGACGAGACCGGCGTGATCAATGTGGCGCTTTATTCGACCCTGTTCGAGCTTTATCGCAAGCCGGCCATGGCGGCGCGGCTGATGGCGGTGGAGGGCCGCATCCAGAAAAGCTGGGCCGGCGTGGTCCATCTTCTGGCGCGGCGGGTTTACGATCGCTCCGGGGAACTCTCGCGCCTGTCGGAAAGCGCGCGCGGCGCGCAAGGCCCTGAAATTCGCCGCGCCCGTCACCCGCGCCATGTGCGGGTCATTCCGAAGGCGCGGGATTTTCACTGAAAACGCCAAGGCCCGAAACGCCGCCGCGATCAGCCCACGACCGTGGCGCGAACAAAAATCGCAATTGGCCCTACGGATGTCCCTGCTTGTCGTCGCCGCGAATCGCGGCCTTCAGACATTGGGGACTGCAGATCATGTCCACGCGGGTCTCGCCGTCCTGAAGGAGAAGATCGGGCTTTTCGGCGGTGACGCGCACCGTCCATTCCCCGAGCAGGGCGCCCTTGGCGTCCAGCGCGATCAGATTGGTCTCTCCGAAATTCTTGCCGGTAATCACGCCAAGGCCGGTGCTCTTCAGGACGGTGACGTCGGCGATCGCCGGTTGACCGACGACCAGAGTGTCGGTCTTGTCAGGAATGCGCGCCACCCGCGCCTTGTCGATTGCGACCAGGACGATGTCGTTCGACGCCGCGCGTGCGCCGCCGAGGGAGAGAACCCCGACGAGAACGAAGGCGGCGCCCATCGAACGAAATGCGTGAAAACGCATGAACATCTCCCCAATGCAAAGCCGTGGCGGCGTTCACGGCGGCCGGCGGCTGGGTCGCGGGCCGGCACCGAGGGGCGTCCGACGCCTCCCGATAATCTGCCAAAGTGATTAAGACATGACTTGGTGAACGATTGCTGAATATTGGACGACATCGAGCGCTTTCCATGACGAATTGAAACATCGCTCGCCGACGCGTGGCGACGACGGCCAAATCCAGCGATGAACAGCCGGGCGGAACGCCTGGAGACATTCGCCACGATCGGGGACGAGTCGCCCGGTCGGGCGATACGAAGGCGCGTTTTCCGGACGAGGCCGATTTCGGCGAAAATCAAGCAAGCCGACCTGGGGCGATCCGTCATTCGCGCGGCGCCCCCGACGACGCCCGCCTCGCGGCGCCAAGGGCTTCGCGGAAAACCGCGATCCCGGGATCGAAGATGATGCTTGTCGTCACTCTCGACGCCGCGTGAACGCGACATAAACCCTAATAAGTGTTTGGAAATGCCGGCGCGTCACTTTAACAAATTAGCGACGACCTTCACTTAGGGTAGCCCTATCGCAGCCGACAGCGAGCAATGTTCGGCGCGACAAACCAAATTTGGGAGCCTCAAGATATGAAAAACCTCGTCACCCGTTTCGTCAAGGACCAGTCTGGCGCGACCGCGGTCGAATACGCCCTGCTCGCCGCCATGATCGCCCTGGCCATCATCGTCGGCGCGCAGAACCTCGCCAGCAAGATCAACACCGAGTTCAACACCATCGGCGCCGACCTCTGATCGACGCGTCAGAAACGCCTCCGCCGGGCGGAGGCGCGAAAGCCCCGGATCACGCTCCGGGGCTTTTTTTTGGCCGGCGTCCCGGTGGGAAAACCGCCGGCCGCCCGTGTGGAATTCTCCCGTCACGCCCCGCAAGGTAACCAAGGGGTAATCGTCCCGCGCCATGATGACCGGCGCCAACAAACGCGGACCCGCCATGCTCGACGCTCTGACCATCGCCATTTTCCCGGCCCTCATGATCTATGCGGCCTTTTCGGACATCTTGACGATGACGATTTCGAACTGGGTTTCGCTCGTTCTCGTCGTGGCCTTCGTCCTGCTGGCGTTGTTGTTCGGCCTGCCGGCGGCGACCATCGGCTGGCATCTCGCCGCGGGAATGATCGTTCTCGTCGTCACATTCACCTTTTTCGCCTTCGGGTGGATCGGCGGCGGCGACGCCAAGCTCGCCGCGACCACCGCGGTCTGGATGGGCGTGGAACATGTCGGCCAATATGCGGTCGGCGCGGCGCTGATCGGCGGCGGACTCACCCTGATGATGCTCGCGTTTCGCCGCCTGCCCATGCCGGGCTGGGCCCGCGCCCAATCGTGGGTGATGCGCCTCCACGACAAGAATATCGGCGTTCCCTACGGCGTGGCATTGGCGGCGGCCGCCCTGATTCTTTATCCCGAGACCCGCATTTACCTCAGCGCGCTGGCCAGTTGACGCATCGGCGGCTTTTCGGATTCGCGCAACGCCCCGCTCTCGCGGGGCGTTGCCCTTTTCGGGCCTTCAACCTGACAGAGGTCAAATGCGTGAGATTTCATTAACCTTAATTTGACCTTTCACTGTTTCAATTCGGTCAACGTCTCCCTTGAAGCCCGCAATTCGGACCGTTGAAACAGCCATGAAAAAAAGTCGGCTCATCTTTCTCGGCGTGGTTCTGGTTTCAGGCGCCGGCGCGTCCTATCTCGTGCTTTCGCGCCCGGCGCCGCCGCCTCCGGCTCCAGTCAAGGTCGTCGTGGAGTCAAGACCGGTCGCGAAGGATCAGGTCCTGGTCGCGGCCCATGAGCTCGCTTTCGGCTCGGTCGTGCAGCCCGCCGACCTCGCGTGGCACGACTGGCCGTCCGACGATTCGATGCCCGGCGTGATTCGCAAGTCCGATTCGCCCCAGGCGATCGAGGACATCAAGGAGTCCGTGGTCCGCGGCTCCTTTCTGGCGGGCGAGCCGATTCGGCGCGAGAAATTGTTCAAGGGCGGCGGCTCCGGCTTCCTCTCGGTGATGCTGACCCCGGGCTATCGGGCGGTGGCGATCAATATCGAGGGCAGCGGCGCCACGACCGCCGGCAATTTCATTCTGCCCAACGATCGCGTCGACGTCGTGCGCATCTTCCGTGACGAGGATGGATCCCAGGGCGGCAAAGGCGACTCCTATGTCGCGAAGACGCTCGTGACCAATGTCCGTGTCCTCGCCATCGGTCAGAACGCCCAGGAGAAGGGCGGCAAGCCATTCGCATCGGGCGCGACCGCGACGCTCGAACTCACGCCCGAACAGGCGGAGTCCGTCATTCTCGCCCAGCGTGTCGGCCAGCTTTCCCTGGTCCTGCGCGCGATGCAGGACAGCAGGACCGCTCCAGCGCCGGCGAGCGCGGAAGGACATGACCATACCGTGACCGTGGTGCGCGCGGGCGTCCCCACCCAATCCCGCGTGCAGACGATCGACGACCTCCCCAAGCCGGGCGCCGGCCTCCAAGAGTGAAAAGACGATGCTGAAAAACCGCACCAGGCTCACCGGCGGCATAATCGCCCTTCTCGCCTTTGCCGCGCCAACGGCGAATGGACGCGCTCAATCCTATGAGGGCGAACGGAACGTTTCGCAGGGGCAGGAGTTCACCCGCCGGATCACCATGGGCGTCGGCAAGTCGATCATCGTCAGCCTTCCCGAGGACGCCGGGGAAATTTTCGTGGGCAACCCCGCCATAGCGAACGCCATCGTCCGCAACCCGCGCAAGATCTATATCATCGGCAAAGGCACGGGCCAGACCACGATCTATGCGATGGACAGGAAGGGCCGCCGGATCGCCACCTACGAAATGTCGATCGGCCGCGACATCGGCGAGCTGCAGGCGATTCTCCATGCCGCCTTGCCATCGGCGCAGATCATCGCGCGCACCGTCAACGACTCCATCATCCTGACCGGAGAAGTCGATTCGCCTGGCGACATGCAGACGGCGCTCGACATCGCCAAGGGCTTCGCGGACAGCGTCAACCACGACACGGCGGCCGGGGCGGGGACGCCAGGCGGCGGCGGCGCGGCCAAATCGGGCATGGTCATCAACGCCATGGTCATCAAAGGTCGCGACGAAGTGATGATCAAGGTCACGATCGCCGAAATCCAGCGCAATATCGCCAAGCAGCTCGGCGTGTCGTCCTCGACCCTGACCGGCAGCTGGGGCTCCTTCGTCCAGGACAACCCGTTCACGGTCAACGGCGCCTCGCTGACCACCGGCGCGCTCAACACGGTCTCTCATTTCGGCGGCGCGTGGTCGCTGACGCAGTCTCTTGTCGCCTTCGAACGCCAGGGCGTCGCTCATACGCTGGCCGAGCCGACCGTCACCGCGGTGTCGGGCGAAAGCGCGAAATTCACGGTTGGCGGCCAAATCCCGGTCAACGCCGGCTTTACCTGCAACGGCCCCACAACCCTCCAGTCGAACTGCATGGCGACGATCCAATACGTGCCCTATGGCGTGACCCTGAACTTCACGCCGGTCGTATTGTCCTCCGGCCGCATTTCGCTGCGCCTCGCCACCGAAGTTTCGGAAATCGATCCCGCGACCTCGTCGATCATCAACGGCGCGAGCGTGCCGGGCTTCCGCACCCGGCGCCATGAAACCACCGTCGAATTGCCGAGCGGCGGTTCGCTCGCGACCGCCGGCTTGATCCAGAACGGCTCGAATCAGGCGCAGAACGGCACGCCCGGCGTCATGAACCTGCCCATCCTCGGCCAGCTCTTCCGCTCGCGCGACTATCAGCGGCAGGAGACCGAAATGCTGATCATCGTGACGCCTTATCTGGTCAAGCCAGTGCCCGCCAGCGCGCTGGCGCGGCCCGACGACAATTTCTCCGACGCCAACGACCCTCAGGCCTGGCTGCTCGGCCGCGTGAACAAGCTTTATTCGACCACTGACAATCCCGAGGCGGCCGCGCATTTCAGCGGGCGCGTAGGCTTCATCCACGATTGAGCTTCGCCGAGGCCCGACCGTCAAGAGCAACGATCGCACGGATTCAACATGTCGCATTCTCGCCTTCTCCACACCGCGGCCCGCCGACAGGCCGCCACAAGACTGAGATTCGCCGCGCTGCTGGCTTTCGCCGCGCCGCTTGCCGCCTGTTCGGGCGCCGATCGCGTCGTCACCGGATCAATCGCGCCGGACGATTATCGCATTCGGCATCCGATCGAACTCCGCGAAGGCTGGGCGCGCCTCGAAGTGTTCCCCGAAGTGCGCAATGGCGTGCTGGACGAAAGGAGCCGGGCCCAGGTCCGCGAATTCGCCCGGGAATACCGGAAACATGGCTCCGGCGAAATCGCGCTGGCTCTGCCGCGCGGGGGCCGCGACGGCGCCGAGGCGCGTGCCGCCGAGTCCGGCCTGCGCCGCGCGCTCGCCGCCGGCGGCGCCTCTGGTCCCGTGCGCGTCTCCACTTATCAGGTCGCCGATCCGTCGCTCGCCGCGCCGGTTCGCCTGTCCTACGCGTCGATCACGGCCAAGGTCGACACGCGCTGCGGCCAGTGGCCGAACGATCTCGCCTCGGGAGCCTCGGTGATCGGCTGGGAGAACCGGCAATATTGGAATTTTGGCTGCGCGAACCAGCAGATGATGGCGGCTCAGGTCGCCGACCCGCGCGATCTCGTCGGTCCCGGCGCGGTCGCTCCGCCCGATTCGACCATCCGCGGCCGGGCCATCGACGCCGTGCGCAAGGGCGAGGATCCGGGCACGAAATGGAAAACGCAGAACAGCAATATCAGCGGATTGTCGGGCGTCGGATCGGGAGGCTAAGCCATGGCGAACGAGTGCTTACACCCTTCCGCGGCGGCGCTGGAGGCGACGCCCATCGCGCCGCTGCCGCGCATTTCCCTCCAGGCTTTCTGCGAAACCGCCGATCTCGCCGCGACGCTCAACGACGCGGCGAACGACCGTCGCATGGAAAGGACCCATGTCAAGGTGAACATGGGCGGCGCCCCGGCCGCGGTCGAGGCCTATCGCACTTCGCCCACGCCCAATGTGATCGTGATCGAAAGCAGCGCTCCGCGCGGTGAAATGCTTGAGCAGCTAGGGGCTTTGGCCGAGTTCTGCGACGCCGGCACCAAGGTGGTCGTCATCGGGCGCCATAACGACATCGCGCTCTATCGCGAGCTGATGGCGCGCGCCGTGAGCGAATATCTGGTCCAGCCGATCGGCGTGATGGAATTCATCGCCGCCCTTTCCCAATTATACAACCAGGAGGCCGCGGCGCCCGTGGGGCGGGTGATCGCCGTATCCGGCTGCAAAGGCGGCGTCGGCTCGTCCTGCGTCGCCCATAATCTTGCCTGGTCGATCGCGCGGGATCTCGATTCCGCTACGGTGATCGTCGATCTCGACATGGCGTTCGGCACGACAGGTCTCGACTTCAATCAGGACCCGCCGCAGGGCATCGCGGAGGCCGTGTTTTCGCCGGATCGCCTCGACGCCAATCTGCTCGACCGCCTCCTGTCGAAATGCAGCGAAAAGCTGTCCATCCTCACCGCGCCGGCGACGGTCGAGCGGGTTTATGACCTCGCCGAAACGGCCTTCGACCCGCTGATCGAAATTCTGCGCGGGTCGACGCCCCATATCGTGCTGGACATTCCCCACGTCTGGACGGCCTGGTCGCGCCGCCTGCTTTCGACGGCGGACGAGACCTTGATCGTTGCGTCGCCAGAGCTGGCGAGCCTGCGCAACGCCAAGAGCCTGCTCGACAATTTGCGCGCCGCGCGGCGCAACGATCCCGCCCCGCGCGTCGTGCTGAACGGCGTGGGCATGCCCAAGCGTCCGGAAATCACGATCGAGGATTTCGGCAAGGGCCTGGAACTGGAGCCCGTGGCGGTCTTGCCCTTCAATGCGAAGCTGTTCGGCGGCGCCTCGAACAACGGCCAGATGATCGCCGAGGTCGAGGACGGCGCCAAGATAGCGGCGATTTTCGACGATCTGGCGCGGCTGGCCACCGGTCGGGCCGCCGTCAAACGGGAACGCAAGGGTTTTCTCGAGCCGCTGCTCGCGGTCCTCAAGGGCTGAAGGCGCGCGCGTAGCGCATGGGGAGTACGGGAAGGACAATGTTCGGAAAGCGATCGGGCGCCAGCGCCGCCACGCCAACCATGCCGCGAAAGCCAGCCGCGGCCGAGGCTCCTGTCGCGGCGCCGCTCCCGCAGGCGCCTCTGTCTCCCCCGACGCTGGAGCCGCGCCGGTCGGACGACTATTTTCAGACCAAGAGCATGATCTTCGGGGCCCTGATCGAGGCCATCGACCTGTCGCAGCTTTCGAGGCTCGACGCGGACAATGCGCGCGAAGAGATCCGCGACATCGTCAATGAAATCATTTCCATCAAGAATGTCGTCATGTCGATCGCCGAGCAGGAGGACATGCTCGACGACATCTGCAACGACGTGCTGGGCTTCGGGCCGCTTGAACCGCTTCTTTCGCGCGACGACATCGCGGACATCATGGTGAACGGCGCCGCTCGCACCTTCATCGAAGTCAACGGCAAGATCCAGCTCACCAATGTGCGCTTTCGCGACAACGCGCAATTGATGAACATTTGCCAGCGCATCGTCAGCCAGGTCGGCCGCCGCGTGGACGAATCCTCGCCGATCTGCGACGCGCGCCTGCTCGACGGCTCCCGCGTCAATGTCATCGCGCCGCCGCTGGCCATCGACGGACCCGCTCTCACCATCCGCAAGTTCAAAAAGGACAAGCTGACCCTCGAACAACTGGTTCAATTCGGCTCGGTTTCGCCCGAAGGCGCGGAAATTCTCAAGATCATCGGGCGTGTGCGCTGCAATGTGCTGATCTCGGGCGGCACGGGCTCCGGCAAGACCACGCTGCTCAACTGCCTGACGCTCTTTATCGACGCCGACGAACGGGTGATCACCTGCGAGGACGCCGCGGAGCTGCAGCTCCAGCAGCCCCATGTGGTGCGGCTAGAAACCCGCCCGCCCAACCTCGAGGGCCAGGGCCAGGTGACGATGCGCGACCTGGTCAAGAACTGCCTGCGCATGCGACCCGAGCGCATCATCGTTGGCGAAGTGCGCGGCCCGGAGGCGTTCGATCTCCTCCAGGCCATGAACACCGGCCACGACGGCTCGATGGGAACGCTGCACGCCAATTCCCCGCGCGAGGCCCTGAGCCGCCTTGAATCCATGATCACCATGGGTGGCTACGCCCTGCCGCCGCGCACCATCCGCGAGATGATCGTCGCCTCGATCGACGTCATCGTCCAGGCGGCGCGCCTGCGCGACGGCTCGCGCCGAATCACCCATGTCACCGAAGTCATGGGCCTCGAAGGCGATGTCGTCATCACCCAGGACCTGTTCCTCTATGACATTCTCGGCGAGGACGCCCAGGGAAAGCTGAAGGGCCGCCACCGCTCGACCGGAATCGGGCGGCCTCGCTTCTGGGAGCGCGCACGCTATTTCGGCGAGGAAGAGCGGCTTGCGGCGGCGCTCGACGCGTCCTTCACAGGCGAATGAGAGCGGGGGCCTTCAGTCATGGATATCCGTTCCGCCTTCATCATCCTTCTCACCGTCTTCACGGTCGCCGGCGGCTTTTATGTGCTGGTCTACCCCTATCTCACGGGCGAGGCGTTCGCGGAAAAGCGCCGGGAGCAGATCGCATCGAAATCCGGGCCGCGCCGCGCCCCCGGCGAGCGGCCGGTGGACGCGGCGGCGCGGCGCAAGCAGGTCGCGGACAGCCTCCGGGAAGTCGAGGAGCGCAGCGCCGAAAAGGCGAAAGTGTCGTTGGAGACGCGCATCGCCCAGGCCGGCCTCACCGTGAGCAAAAACCAGTTTTTCATGATTTCCGGCGCCTTGGCGATCTTTTTCGGGCTGCTCCTTCTCGTGGTGAGCCGCAACCCGCTCGTCGCCTTGGCGGGCCCGGTCATCGGCGGGTTCGGCCTGCCGAATTTTGCCTTGAGATTCCTGTCGAAACGCCGGCTGAAAAAATTCACCCAGGAATTTCCCAATGCGATCGACGTCATCATTCGCGGCGTGAAAGCCGGCCTTCCGCTCGGCGACACCCTGCGGATGATCGCGTCCGAAGGGCATGAACCGGTGCGCAGCGAGTTCCGGCAGATCGTCGAATCGCAGACGCTTGGCCTGACGGTGTCCGAGGCGGTCGAACGCATGCCCCTGCGCATTCCCACGGCCGAAACGAACTACTTCGCCATCGTCGTTTCGATCCAGCAGAAGACCGGCGGCAATCTCGGCGAAGCTCTCACCAATCTGTCCACGGTCATGCGCGAGCGCAAGAAAATGCGCGACAAGGTCAAGTCGTTCTCCGCGGAGGCCAAGGCCTCGGCGGCGATCATCGGATTGCTGCCGGTGATCGTCGCCTTTCTCCTCTATCTCACCAGCCCGCATTTCATAGAACTGCTGTGGTCCACCAAACAGGGGCGCGGCATGCTGGTCGTCGCCGCCTTGCTGGAGGCCGGGGGCGGGTTCGTGATGAAGAAAATGATCGATTTCGAAGTCTGACGATCTTCGCGGGATTCGACAAGGCCGAACGCCATGATGCAACTGATCGTCGAAAAAGTCTCCGATTCAAGGACGTGGCTGGCGCTGCTCGTCGGCGTCTTCACCATCGCGAGCCTGCTTTCGGTCGGCCTTCCCCTGATCGAGGGCGACCGCCTCGCCGAGCGGATGAAACTCGTCGGCTCCGAACGCGAACGAATCCGGGCGCGCGAGCGCGAGAAACTGTCGAAGCGCAACGCCGGCAAGCTGAGGCCGACGCCCAAGGCCTACATGAAGGATATCGTCGAGAAATACAGCCTCTCGAAATGGCTCGGCACGGAAAAGGCCAAGTTGCAATTGACGATGGCGGGTTTTCGCGGCGCGCAGGCCGAGATCGGCTTCCTCTTCTTTCGCCTGGTCTCGCCGATTACGATGACCCTGGTCAGCCTGCTCTATGTTTTCGTCCTGATGCGGAACGACTGGTCGTTCCTGCTCCGCGTAACCATCGTGATCATCTCGGCTTACGCGGGCCTCAAGGCGCCGGAGCTTTATCTCTCGAACACCATCAGCAAACGCCAGCTCAACATGCGGCGGGCCTTTCCCGACGCGCTCGATCTCCTGCTCATCTGCGTGCAGTCCGGCATGTCGATCGAGCAAGGGTTTCGCCGCGTGAGCCAGGAGATCGGGGCTCGTTCGGTGCCGCTGGCGGAGGAGTTCGCCTTGACCACGGCCGAGCTTTCCTATCTGCCGGACCGCCGGATGGCCTATGAGAATTTTTCCAGGCGCACCGGCCTCGAGGGCGTGAAGAACATCACCACGTCGTTGATTCAGGCTGAAAAATATGGCACGCCGATGGGAACCGCGCTGCGGGTGGTGGCGCAGGAAACGCGCGATCAGCGCATGAACGAGGCGGAGAAGAAGGCCGCTTCGCTTCCGCCGAAGCTCACCCTGCCGCTGATGGTGTTCTTCCTTCCCGTGCTGTTCATCGTCATATTGACGCCGGTGGGGATCCAGGTCTCGGCCCACAACTGGTGATTTGGATTCCGCGGATCCAGGCGGAATCCGGCGGCGCGCCGCCGCGAGCGCCGTGCGGCAAAAAAAGCGTCCGGATGTGACCTTTCGCCCATGCGGAACATTTACGGCGCGAGTATTGTCATATTGAGCTTGCGCCGGTTTCGTTTCGATCGACGTGCGCCGATCCATTTCAGTTCGTCCGCCGCGCGGCCTATCGATCCGCGGCCGGTTCAATGAGGTTTCAATGAACGAACTTGTCGGCAGGCCGCGCGAGGCCGATGGTCGCCGGGGCGACGGCGCCGAGCGGGATGTCGTCGAGGCGGGCGCTTCCCTCGAACCGTCGAACTGGACGCGGCCCGGGTCTCGCGCGAAACCGGTCGACGAACAGACTCTTTTCATGTCGCGCGCGGCCAAGACGAATCCAGCCCAGACGAATCCGGCCGAGATCCGCCTGGCCGAGATCCGCCTGGCCGAGATCCGCCTGGCCAAGAACCGGTTTCGCCTGGCCGTGGTCGCGGGCGTCGCGGCCCTGGTCCTGTCTGGCGCCGCGCTGGCCCGTTATTTCGTGGTCGGGCGCTACATCTATTCGACCGACGACGCCTATGTCCGCACCGATCTCGCAATTATTTCGCCGAAGATCGGCGGCTATGTTCAACATGTCGACGTCGTCGACAACCAGCATGTCAAGACAGGTCAAATTCTCGCGCGGATCGACACCGGCGATTATGTCCTCGCGGTGGACGCCGCACGGCAAAAGGGTGTGACGCAGGAGGCGACCATCGCCCGCATCCAAGCCCAGATCGAGGCCCAGGGGGCCGCGATCGCGCAGGCCGAGGCCCAGGTCGAGGCGGCGAAGGCGGAAAGCGCGCGCGCCCGGTCCGAATTCGATCGCACGCGGTCGCTGGCGGCCTCGGACTTCGCCTCCAAACAGCGTTTCGATCAGGTTCTCGCCGACCGCGACAAGGCGGCGGCCGGACTGACTGGCGCCGAGGCGCGCCTCGCCGGCGCGAGAGCCGATCTGGTCGTGCTGAAATCGCAGGCCGAGGAGGCGCGGCGGGTGCGCGCCGAACTCGTCGTCGCCGAAGACCGCGCCAGGCGCGACCTCGGCTTCGCCGAAATCCGGGCGCCCTCCGACGGCGTCGTCGGCAATCGCGTCGTCGAGCCCGGCCAGTTCGTCCAACCGGGGGCCCGGCTGATGGCGATCGCTCCGGACAACCATGATTATGTCGAAGCCAATTTCAAGGAAACCCGGCTCGACCGGCTCGCGCCGGGCCAGAAGGCCGAAATCTACATCGACGCCTATGGCGGCGAAGTCGTCGATGGGCTTGTCGAAAGCATCGCGCCCGCCTCCGGCTCGGAATTCTCCGTGCTGCCGCCGGAAAACGCCACCGGCAATTTCACCAAGATCACCCAACGCTTCCCGGTGCGGATCAAGCTGGTTCATCCGGGCTCCGTCCGCCTGCGCGCGGGCATGTCGGTCGTGGTGGAGGTGGACACGCGCGATCCCGCCAAATGATCAGCCCGCCGACTGACGAGGCCGAGCCGCGGGCTTCGGCGCGACGCTTCATCGCCTTCCTCGCCATGGTGTTCGGCATGTTCATGGCGATTCTGGACATCCAGGTCGTCTCGGCCTCGCTCGCCACGATCCAGGCGGGGCTCTCCGCCAGCGCCGACGAGGTCGCCTGGGTCCAGACCGCTTATCTCGTCGCCGAAGTGGTGATGATTCCGCTGTCGGGCTTTCTGTCGCGCGCCTTTTCGACCCGGATCGCCTTCACAGTCTCCGCCGCCGGCTTCACCCTGATGAGCCTGTTTTGCTCGTTTTCGACCAGCATCGATCAGTTGATCGTCTGGCGGGCCTTGCAGGGCTTCATCGGCGGCGGGATGATCCCGACCGTCTTCTCCGCCGCTTATTCGATCTTTCCGCGCAGGCAGACCTCGATGATCGCCGCGATCATCGGCCTCGTCGCCACGCTGGCGCCGACAATCGGGCCGACGATCGGCGGCTATCTCACCGATCTGTTCTCCTGGCGATGGCTGTTCCTGATCAATGTCGGGCCGGGAATCGCGGTCGCATTGACGGCCTGGCTCCTGATCGATTTCGACAGGCCCGATCTGCGTCTGCTGCGTCGTTTCGACTGGCTCGGGTTGATTTCGATGGCCTTGTTTCTTGGCGCGCTCGAATATCTGCTGGAAGAAGGACCGGCCAAGAACTGGTTCGACGACGGCAGGATCGTCTGGGCGGCGGCGATTTCCTGTTCCAGCGCCCTGGTTTTTTTCGGCCGGGCCTTCACCACGGAGAATCCGATCGTGGACCTGAGGGTTTTCGACGACCGGAATTTCTGGACAGGCGCGCTCGCCGCCTTCGTCCTCGGCGTCGGGCTTTACGGCCTCACCTATGTCTATCCGATCTATCTCGCCCGGGTGCGCGGCTTTTCCGCCCAGCAGATCGGCGAGATCATGTTCGTCACCGGCCTCAGCCAGTTCGTCGCGGCGCCGATCGTCGGGCGCCTGCTCACCCGGATGGATCTGCGCCTGATGATCGGCTTCGGCTTTGTCGTTTTCGCCTCGGGCGCGGCGATTTCGGCCGGGGTCACCAAGGACTGGGGCTTCGACCAGTTCCTGGTTCCGCAGATCCTGCGCGGCTTTTCGCTGATGTTCATGATGGCGCCGATCAACAATCTCGCGCTCGGCGCCTTGCCGCCGGCCAAGCTGAAGAACGCCTCGGGCCTGTTCAACGTGACCCGCAACCTTGGCGGGGCCTTCGGGCTCGCGGTGATCAACACCACGCTCGACCGGCGCTTCGACCTTCATTTCGAACGTTTGCGCGAGACCCTCGGCTGGGGCAATGCGCGCGCCCAGGAATTTCTCGCCGGCCTCGCCGCGCTCTATGGTCAGGCCGGCGACGAGGCCCGGCTCGCCGCCACCCGGCGGCTGGCGGCCCTGGCGGCGCGGGAGGCCACGGTCATGGCCCTCGCCGACGTTTTCCTCGGCATGTCCCTGCTGTTCCTGGCGGCGGCGGGACTGGCGGCCTTGATGCGCAAGCCCGCGACCGCGCCGGCGGCCCGCTCGGCGCATTGACGCTTTATTATGAGGGTTTATTCCCGAGCGTGGTCCAGATGCGCGATCTGGCGGCCCAGCCGCGAAATCGCCTCGCGCAGATCGAGCAGCTCCCGTTGCGGGCTCAAGGCGGCCGCGGCCCCGTCGGCGCCGTTCGGCTCCTTGTCGTCCGCGGCCGTTTCCTCGCCGCTCGCCATTGTCGCGCCTGCCACCAGTCGGCGGCGCAAGCCCAGATTGGCGTCCTCCAGTTCGTCGCCGCGGCGCCGCTCCGCGGCGACCTTGGCCAGCAACCGGGTCCGCCGCGCCTCGAAATCCGCCGCGCGCCGCTCCGCCTCCGCCAATTCGGCGGCAAGCGCCGCGTTCTGGCTCGACAAATCTTCCGCCCGCGCCAGAATGTCCTGGCGGGCCGCCTCCGTCCTGTGCAGTTGCGACCGGACGTCCGCCAGATCGGCGTTCGTCGTCCTCAACCCGTTCTCAAGTTCGTGAACCCGGGCGTCGAGCTTTCGCGCGTCCTCGGCCAGGGAATCATATTCGCCGTGCAGCTTGATGAGCTCCTGCTGACGGCGATCGAGCGCGGCGCGCGTTTCGTCGAGCGCCGCCTGGGTTTTTTCGCCGAATTCCAGCGATTTGGCGAGCTGGTGGTTGCGGTCTTCCAGGAGCGACGCCGTCTGGTCGAACCGCTCGGTCGCACGCATCACCGCCACGGCGCGCCGGCCGAGTTCGGCGGCGTCGGCCGCGCGGCCGACGCCGGTTTCCGCGGCCTTGATTTCAAGCGCGCGATTCTCCACCGCGAAACGCGCCCGCAGCAGGTCGCGTTCGGCCTCGATCTCGTCGAAGGTCATGGGCAGGCGCGATTCGATTTTCGCCAGAGTGAGCCGGCGCGCCCGCGCCGAAACCAGGGGCAGGAAAGCGAGGCCGATCAGGCCGCAAATGACGAAGCCCAGCGCGAAATCGACAATCTGCTCGACCACTTGTTCCGACCCGTGAAACGGCTGAACGGGCGGACGCGCCCGAAAACGGGCGCATGCTGCCATTTTTGCCGGCGCAATGCAAAGCGGCGGGCTTTATTCAGAAGGGATTCCAGGTCGGATGCTCGGTGAATTTCAGATAGCCGACATTCACTCCCAGCCGGGCGCCGAGGCCGGTGCGGATCGGCACGACCGTCACCCCGTCGATCGTCAGCGCGGTCAATCCGAAGCCGCCAACCAGATAGGCCGAGCCGTTCACCCCCACGAAGCGCTTGTAGATCGCCTCCGTCGAGGGAAGATTGTAGACCAGCATCATGGTGCGGTCGCCGTCGGCGCCGTAATCGATACCGAGCGAGGGGCCCTGCCAGAACACTTTGCGGTCGCCGGCGTTGCGGGTGTACATCGAGCCTTCGCCGTAACGCAGGCCGCCGATGAAGGCGCCGCCGGCCTCCTGGCCGAGAACATAGGCGTTGGGCTGGCCCCAGCGCTTGGTCGCCGACTGGATCGTCTCGGCGAGATCGCGCGACAATGTGCCGAAAAAGCGATGACCGCTTTCGATCAGGTCGTTGTCGGAATAGGGAATGGGCCGCTCTTCCGCGCGCGCCGGATCGAATCCGGCGCCGGCGGCGAGCGTTGTGAACAGTCCGGCCCCGAGCCGGCCGCATAGGTCGCGGCGAGATATTTTGGTCATGGCGAAGGCTCCGATGGCGCCGATTCGCCAATTTTCGTCAAAGAGGATGAACCGGAGGTTAACCGGGGCTTAAAGCCGCGCGCTCGGCATAAAAAACCGCCGCCCGGGGATCGCCCCAGGCGATGAAGGCGCCGTTGACGAATTTCCTTGCCTCCTTGCCATAGACGAGCGCCGCGCCTGAGCGATCGACCGCGATCCCGCCCGCCCGGCGCAGCACGGCGTCGCCGGCGGCGGTGTCCCATTCCCTGGTCGGGCCGAAGCGCGGGTAGACGTCGGCCTGGCCGGCGGCGACGAGGCAGAATTTCCGCGACGAGCCGGTCGAGACCACGTCCTTGATCGGAAGCCTGGTCAGGAAAGCGTCGGTTTCGGCGTCGCGATGGCTGAGGCTGGCGACCGCGACCGCGTCGCGCTCCGGCATGGCCCGGGTGCGGAGAACCCGCCAGTCGCGGCGCGGCGGAGCCTTGCCGCCCGGTTCGGCGGAAAAAGTCCAGGCCTTGCCGCCGGCGAGGAAAAATTCGCCGCGCGCCGGCGCGAAAACCACGCCGACCGCCGGCGCGCCCTGACGAACCAGCGCGATATTGACGGTGAAGCTGTCACGCTTGTTCAGGAATTCCTTGGAGCCGTCGAGCGCGTCGACCAGGATGAAATCGCCGCCGCCGAGTTCCGGCAAGGCCCCGCTCTCGCTGGCTTCCTCGGCGACCACCGGAAGATGGGGCAGGGCGCGGGCGAGTCCCTTGAGGATGATCTCCTCGGCGAGAATGTCGGCGTCGGAGACGGGGCTCGCGTCTTTTTTCAGGCGCGCATTGGGATTGCCGCCGTGGAACACCCGCATGATCTCCGCGCCCGCATCGAGCGCGAGGGCCGCGAACAGCTCCGCCAAATCGTCGTCATCGGGCAGGGCTTGGCTCATCGTGGCGCCTTTCGTCGGGAAGTTCGATCCGTTTCCGGCCGATGCTACAGGGTCCGCCGCGCCTTTTCCAGCCGCCCGGGCGATAAGCGCGTTGATGGGGCGGGCGTTTCGTCGCGGGTTTGAGGCTTGCGCGGGGAGGGCGGCGCGGTCCATTATGCGCGGCGCAGGATGGGGCTGGACGTTGAGCAAGACCGAAGATGTCGCCGGATTGAGTTTCGAGGCCGCGATGCGCGAACTCGAAGAGATCGTCTCCGCGCTTGAAAAAGGCAATGTCGAACTCGACAAGTCCATTGCGCTCTACGCACGCGGCGAAATCCTGAAAAAACATTGCGAGGCGCTGCTCAAGAGCGCCGAGGCGCGAATCGAGAAAATCGTTCAGGGTCCCGAGGGCGGCGCGGCCGGCGTTGCGCCGCTCGACGTGGACTGAACGGCCGGAGGAGCCATGCCGCAACCTGCTTCGGTCGAAGCCGTGGTCATCCCGCAGGCGCGGGACATCGGCGGATTCGGCGTGCGCCGCGCCTTGCCCTCCGCCGGGCGGCGGATGGTCGGGCCCTTCGTCTTCCTCGACGAAATGGGGCCGGCCGATTTCGCGCCGGGGACCGGCATGGACGTGCGGCCTCATCCACACATCGGCCTGGCCACACTGACCTATCTGCTCGACGGCGCGTTGTTCCATCGCGATTCTTTGGGCCATGCGCAGGAAATTTCGCCGGGAGCGGTCAATCTGATGGTCGCCGGGCGCGGCATCGTCCATTCCGAGCGATCCCCGCCGGACTTTCGCGCGGCCGGCGGAAGAATGCGCGGCCTTCAGTTCTGGCTCGGCCTGCCCAAGAAATTCGAGGAAACCGACCCTGGTTTCGAGCATCATGGGCGCGAAACCCTGCCAACGCTCGAAGGCGACGGCTTTCGCCTGCGCCTCGCGCTGGGCGGGCTGCACGGCTTGCGCGCGCCGCCAAAAACCTACTCGACCTGCTTTTTCGCCGATATCGCGCTCGACGCGGGCGCGACCTATGAATTCGCCGCCGATCACGAAGAGCGCGCCTTGTATCTCGTCGACGGCGAAATCGATATCGACGGAACCGTTTTCCCCGCCGGCGAGCTGGTGGTGATCCGCCCCGGCGCGCGGGCCTCGCTGCGGGCCGGGACGCCAAGCCGTTTCGCGGCGCTCGGCGGCGAGGCCATGGACGGCCCGCGCTTCCTGTGGTGGAATTTCGTCTCCTCCAGCCGCGAACGCATCTTTGCCGCGCGGGCCGCATGGGAGGCGGGACATTTCCCCTCGATCGACGGCGATCCCGAATTCATCCCGGCGCCGGAACTGAAAGCCTTATGACAGCCGTCAAAAACTTTTCGGCCAAGGCGCCGGCGAAAATCAATCTCACCCTTCATGTCGATGGCCGCCGCCCGGACGGCTATCACGATCTGCAAAGCCTCGTGGCTTTCGCCGGAACCGGCGATTTCCTGACTCTCGCGCCCGACGATTTCTTCGCCCTGACGCTCGAAGGCCCGACCGCGATCGAGGCGGGCGACGGCGGCGACAATCTGGTGGCGCGGGCGGACCGCGCGCTGCGCGCCGAAAAGCCTGGGCTGCGGACGGGCGCCTTCCATCTGGTGAAGCGCCTGCCGGTCGCGGCCGGAATCGGCGGCGGCTCGGCCGACGCGGCGGCCGCGCTGCGCTTGCTCGCCGCGGCCAACGATCTTTCCCTGGATGATCCCGCGCTCTATGCCGCGGCGCGCGCCGCCGGGGCCGACGTGCCCGTTTGCGTCGTTCCACGCGCGCGGATGATGACCGGCGTCGGCGAAAGGCTCGGCCCCCCGATCCGACTGCCGCCCCTGTTCGCGGTGCTGGTCAATCCGCGCGTCCCGATTGAAACCCGCGCGGTTTTCCACAAACTCGGCCTCAAGCCGGGCGAGAGCCTGGGCTACGGCTCCCATCCGCCGATCGCCTCGGGGATGGATTTCGAGAGCTTCGCGCGCGCCCTGAAGCGCGGCCGCAACGACATGGAGGACGCGGCTTGCGTGCTGGCGCCGATCATCGGCCATGTGCTGTCGGTGCTGAGCGGGGCGCGCGGCTGCCGTCTCGCCCGCATGTCGGGCTCGGGCGCGACCTGTTTCGCTCTTTTCGAAACCCGCCGCCAGGCCGGCGCGGCGGCCAGCGCGATTTCACAGGGACATCCGGAGTGGTGGGTGAAGGCGACGCTTTTGCGTTGAGTTTTGCGCGCACTATTGTTCTGGATTGGATTTCACTTTTTCGTGAGTCGCGCCAAAACGTCGCCCTCCAGAGTCTATTGGACGCTGCCGAACGACAGGTCGCGGCTGTAGGGCGGCGCCGGCACGCCGGCGAATCGGCTTCCCTGGCTGACCGGCCCGCCGGGGAAAAGCTCGTAAAGGTGCTTGATGCCGCCGCGCATGCCGAAAGGCTCGCCGAGCGCCCTGAGCAATGCGGTGCCGGTCAGCGCATGGCCGCGCAATCGGTAGTGGTTGCGCAGCAAATGGACGACTTCCCAATGTTCCGGGGTCAGTTCGATCCCCTCTTGCGCGGCGAGTTCGCGGGCGGTTTCTTCCGTCCACGGCGGCAGATGATGCATGTCGCCTTCGGGGGCGGCATGGTGGGATTCGGGAAGGGCGGTGCTGTGAATGACATTGGACATGGCAGACTTCCTCCACGCGCCAAACTCAACGAATCGAGATTAGGAGCGAAGACCAAAACCCGCAAGGGGCCGCCGGCGAATGGTCGTCGCCTGCGAGCGGCTCAGGTCAAGTCTCTTTGCCGGACTCGAACTTGACGCCGGCGCTGTTGTCGTCCGCCCACACGGCCGAACCGGTCCGGGTCTGGCCATCGTGCGACAGGGAAATTCTGGTCCCGACCGGGACAGCGGCGCCGGTGATTTTCGCGCCGCCCTCGGAAATGTTTTCGATCGTGACGGTGCGCTCGCCGTCGGGCGTCGAAAAGGTTCCGAGGCGTCCTGACTTCCGGCGATCGCCTGCTCGCCGCTCGCCGTCGGCATGTTCGGCCGCCAAGGCCCGCGAGAGCTCGTTGAGACCGGCAAGGACTTCCTGGCTCGCGGCGTTCAACTGGCCGAGGAGGGCCGTCGCGCTGTCCGGCTCTCGGGCTTCATGGTGGCGCAGGATCGCCCGCGCCGTGGCGTGCACCCGGCGATGCGGCTCGACAAGCGCGGCATAGGCGGGAAGGTTGCGAATGACGTCGCTGGCGACGGCGTCATACCATTGGCCCAGGCGGCAATGGTGGTGGTCGGGAACGTCGTGGGCGGCCCATCGCGCGCGGCCAAGAAGGGTGTCGACGACGCGTTTCTTGAACAGGACATGGTCGATCTTCGCCATTTCGCACAAGGCGCGCGGCGATTGGGCCGAAAACCAGCTCTTGGCGCGTTCGGAGAAACGATCGTTCATGTCCTGCATGCCGGCGGCCATCTTGAACAGCAAGGCCTCGTTGTCCGTGGCCAGTTGCGCGCCGGATTCGATATTCGAGGCGATTTCCGCGCTGGCGAGCTTCTGCTGTTCGAGGATGAGCGCCACGGATTCCATGCGTTCGGCGACGGTCGAAACCTTTTCGGAAAACCCTTCGACGACGGTTTTCGCGCCGCCGATCGCCTGTTCTCCGGCTTCGACCGCTTGTTCGGATCGCGCCATGGCGCCAGCCATGCCGGCGATGACCCGCCTCATGCCGTCGATGCGCTGGCCAATTTCGACCGTGGCCTTGCCCGTCTGGTTCGCCAGCTGCTTGACTTCATTGGCGACGACGGCGAAGCCCTTGCCGAGTTCGCCGGCGCGCGCCGCCTCGATGGTCGCGTTGAGCGCGAGCAGATTGGTCTGGCGCGCGATGGATTCGATCACGCCCAAGGCTTCCGCGATATGGTTGAAGGCCTGCTCCAGCGCGGCCACTTCGCCGTTCGTCTCGGCCGAAACGGCGGAAATATGCCGCATGGTGAGCGAAAGACCGCCGATCAGCCGCGCGCCGTCGATGGCCGATTTCCGCGAATCATTCGCGTGGGCCAAGGCGTCCTTGCTCGATCGCGCGATCTCTTCGATCGAGGCGACAAGTTCATGCGTCGCGGAGGCGCTCGAATGGGCGCCCTGTTTCGCCACGCTGATGTTGCGCGCCAGATGGGCCATTTCGATCGCGACCTCGTTGACGTCGGCGACCGTCAGCGAAAGTTCGCCCAGCTGGCTGATCGCGCCCTCCGTTTCTGCTTCGGCCGAAATCGCCTGCGCCGCCTGTTCGAGCGCGGATTCGCGCAGGGTCGAAACCAGCCTGGCGTGGCGGCGGAAGAGTTCGCGCAGCCCATCGTCCGAGCGCAGGCCCAAATTCCTCCGGCTGCGACGCGTCGCGGTCGCCGTCATGATCAGATCGGCGGCGTCGATCATCGCGGTCAGGGACGCGCCGCGCCGCGCAAGGGCCATAATTTCCTGGCGCGGCGTTTCGACGTTGAACAGACGCCGGAAAACCGCGGCGATCGAGTCGTCCGGACCGACGCAGTCGGGAAATTTTTCGCGAATAGCCGCCTCATCGACGCTCAGCTCCACGTCGTCCCGTCCGCGCGCGCCCGCCGCGGTCGGCGAAACGAAAACCGGGGAAGTCATTTTCATCGCATGTTCTCGGTCACGGTCGCACGGAGATCCGTTCGCGTCCGACGGGTCATTGTTCGAGGCGGAGCTTGCGCGGAACATGCGGAAACCTGCGCAATCGCGATATTTTTTAAGTCAAGACATCGGCGCGCGCCCGCGCCATTCCCGGCCGGCGCGGATCGTCCGCCGCCGCTCTTACGCGGCTCCGACCGGCTCGGCGTGGCCGACGACGCGCAGTAGGCCGGGCGTGCGCTCGCGCAAGGCGCGTTCGAGCTGGTTGATGGCGTCGTGGGTCGCCGCCACGCTCAAGCCGGGATCGACGGTCGCGTGAAAATTGACCACCAGCCCGTCTTCGGTCATGCGGGCGCGGATGTCGTGGACGCCCTGCAGCACCCCGCCCGCGATCGCCAGCTTGCGCAGGCAATCCGAGATCCGGGCGACGGTCGCGGCGTCGGCCTCATGCCCGGTCAGGGTGTGGTCGCGGCGCGGCTCGATATGGCTTTCGACCTCGAGGTCGGCGCCGAATTCGTCGCGGATCTCGTTCTCCAGCTCGGTGGCGATCTCATGGGCCGCGCCCTGGGCCATGGCGCCGTCGATTTCGAGATCGAAGGCGATGCAGTCGTGGTCGTCGAGGCGATGGACGATCACATGATGCGCCGCAAGCCCGCGTCGCGCCGCGATCATTGTGATGCGCTCAGTGACCGTCTCCTCGTCGAGGGCGCGCGGCGCGGTGATGATGCTGGCCTGGGTTTCCGGCGATATTTCGGCGATTTTCGCCTGGACCGCGCGTTCGATCTGGATCAGGCGCTCGACGGGGAGCGCGCGGGGGACGCCGATCGTGACCTCGCCCAGGACATGCGGGCCGTTGGCGCGCAGCTTGAGATCCTCCACCGCGACCACGCCGGGGATTTGCACGATCGCGTCGCGCAGCTTGTTGGCGAGGCCGATCGGCGCCGCGTCGAGCAGCGTTTCGACGGTCGCGCTGCCCAGATGGAAGCCGGCATAGCCGATGAACAAGGCGACGCCGAGCGCGGCCAGGGCGTCGCCCTGATGAAAGCCGAATGAGTTGGCGGCGAGGCCCGCCAGGACCAGAGCCGTGCCGATCAGGTCGCTGGCGAAATGCATGGCGTCGGCGGCAAGCGCGTGGCTGCCGGTCTTTTGGGCCACGGCGCGCAGGGTCAGCCAGCGCGTCACGTCCACGCCCATCGAGACAAACAGCACGGCGAAGACCGGCCAGCTGGCGTCCACCGGCTCGGCGCCCACCCACAGGCGCCGGATCGCCGCGACCACGACGTAGCAGGCGAGGCCGGCGAGCAGGCCGGTCTCGGCCAGGGCCGAAAGCGATTCGAACTTGCCGTGGCCGTAGGGATGGCGTTCGTCGGCGGGCTTGTTGGCCTCGCGCACGGCGAAATAAGTGAGGATGGTGGCGCCGGTGTCGAGCGCGTTGTGGGCGCCCTCGGACAGAAGCGCGAGCGAGCCGGAGGCAAGGCCCGCCGCGACCTTGCCGATCGTCAGCAGAAAACTGGCGGCGATGGAGCCGAAGGCGACTTTTTCCTTGAGGGCGGCGTCGGTCAAGGGAAGTCCTCCTGCCTTTCGCCCGGTTCATTAGCAGATCGTCGCTCGACGCGGCAAGGCCGGGACCTTTATGTTAACAAGAGCGCAAATGGCCTGCGGGCCGAACGGGAGCAGCGGCGATGCGCTATCTTCACAGCATGATCAGGGTCGCCGATCTCGGCGCGGCCCTCGATTTTTTCGTCAACAAGCTCGGCTTGGTCCAAATGCGCCGCGCGGAAAACGACAAGGGGCGTTTCACCCTGGTCTTCCTGGCCGCGCCGGGCGACGCCGCCCGCGCCGCGTCGGAAGCGGCGCCTCTGGTCGAACTGACCTACAACTGGGACCCGGAAGCCTACACCGGCGGGCGCAATTTCGGCCATCTCGCCTATGAGGTCGAGGACATCTACGCCTTGTGCGACAGGCTCGCGCAGGCGGGCGTGACCATCAACCGCCCGCCGCGCGACGGCCGCATGGCCTTCATCCGCACCCCTGACGGCATTTCGATCGAATTATTGCAGAAGGGCGGGGCCTTGCCGGCGCGCGAGCCCTGGGCCAGCGCCCCCAATATAGGAACATGGTGATGGCGCGCAAAAACAAGGAAGAGCGTAAGCTGCGCGAAGCGATCGTGGCCGGTTGCCGCGCCATGAACGCCAAACATATCAACCAGGGGGCTGCCGGGAACATTTCCGCGCGACTGGGCGATTTCATGCTGATCACGCCGAGCGGGGTCGATTACGACGATCTGACGCCGGACATGATCGTCGCCATGGATCTCGACGCCGCTTCCCCCGTGATCGATGAAAAGACTGGCCTGAAGGCGTCGAGCGAATGGCGTTTTCACCGCGACATCCTGCGCGCCCGCGCCGATGTCGGGGCGGTGGTTCATGCTCATGCGCCCTACGCGACAGTGCTCTCCATGCTGCGACGGCCGATTCCCGCGAGCCATTACATGATCGCGGCCTTTGGCGGTTCGACCGTCGAATGCACCGATTACGCGCCGTTCGGGACGGCGGAGCTGTCGGCGCTGGCGGTCGAAGGGCTCGGCCCCCGCAATGGCGTGCTGCTCGGCAGCCATGGCATGATCGCCGTCGGGCCCGACCTCAAACGCGCGCTCTGGCTCGCCGGCGAACTCGAAGCCCTGGCGCGGATGCATTATCTCGCCGGTCTCGCCGGCGCCCCGGTCATCCTGCCGGATCGCGAGGCGCTCTCGCTGGTCGAAAAGTTCGCCGCTTATGGCCCAGGGGCGAAAAAAAGTTGAAAAGTCTTTGATCGTCAGTGCTTTATGGTAGGTCAAATCTGAAATCTCACGCAAATGTGATTCGGTCGGCGGCGGCGCGAGCTGCTATCTTGCGCCAGTTCCCATGGCGTATGAGTTGCTGCACGGATTTTCCCCGAATCCTCGCGCGCAGGCGAAGTTCGTTTCACGCGCATTCGAAATCGGAGACCTCTATGCGAACGACCGAATTGTTCCAGACCTGCGCCAATGAATATGTCGCCGCGGCCGCGCTGGCATGCATCGGCGGCCGGCTGGAGCGTCGCGTCGCGGCGGCGGCTCGTCGGGCGGACCTGTCGATTGGCGCCTATGTGGCGCGGCTGGTGGGGGATTATGACCGCAAGGCGAGCCCCCGTCGCCGCAAGACCCTCGAAATGGGTATGCTCCGCCAGGATACGCCGCTTCTCGCAGGCCTCCGCCATATCATCGAAACGGCGCTGGAAGGAGCTTGGGACGGCGCGTTCGATGGCGCACCGGATTATTCCCGCACGCCGGCCTCTCTCGCGATGCGCGCCCATGCGCCGCATTTCCCGTGGAGCGCGCCGCGTCACGGCGCGCCGCAGGTGGGCCAGCCTGCTTTGAAAAGCCTCTATAGCTGAGTATTTCCCGTAGCGGACGGCAAGAGTGGCGGTTATTCGGGCGGCAGGGCCGCCCGATTTTTTTTCAGGGGCCGGCGGGAATGGAAGGGCTGGCCGAAAGTCGTTTTTTCCCTTACAAGCCGCCTGCGCGGCGGGCTTGGCCGCGACAGGCGACGTGAGCCATTGCCAATTTCATCGATCGATCGGCGTCGACGCCGCCCGATTTTCGATTTAATGCCGAGGGGGGCGGCGCGGCGGCCGTTCGATGCCGCCTCGGCCAACGGAATCTCAACGCTTCCGCCCTAGCAATTGGATATTGCGCTCCTTTCGCCTGGTCTGGGCGAGAAGAGGCGCGCACGGAAACGAACATGTTTGTCGAGACGATAAAGCCCCTGATCGCGCAGCACGGTTATTTCGCGGTCTTTTGCATCGTGATGCTGGAGAGCGTCGGCGTCCCGATTCCCGGCGAGACCGCGCTGGTCCTGGCCGCGATCTTCGCAGGCGCGACCGGCCTGCTCGATATCAAACTGGTCATGGCCTTGGCGGCGGCGGGCTCGATTCTTGGCGGCGGCATCGGCTTCCTGGCGGGACGGCGTTTTGGCCTGCCGCTCCTGTTGAACCATGGCGGCAAGGTCGGCCTTTCCGACGATCGCATCAAGATCGGCCAATATTTGTTCGATCATCACGGCGCGAAAATCGTCTTTTTCGGCCGATTCGTTGCGATTTTACGCATATTCGCCGCCTTTCTTGCTGGGGTGAACCGTTTCGGCTGGGGCCAGTTCCTGTTTTACAACGCCACTGGCGGCGTGGTCTGGGCGGCGATCTTCGGCCTCGGCGGCTATGCCTTCGGCGACACGATCGAGCGCGTCGAGGGGCCTTTGAGCAAGATTGTCCTCGCCCTCGTCGTTCTCGGCGTCGCCATCGGCTGGTGGCTGATCCACACCCAGGAACAAAAGCTCATCGCGCGCGCCGTCGCGGCCTATCCCACCCCCTTGCGCGGGCTGGCGCCTGATCTCGTGGCCTCGGGGCGGATCGTCCAGCCGGCGGCCGGCGAGTGATCGCGAGCGCCATCTCGCGGGCGCTGTCTCATATTGTCGCAGGGGCCGGCCCGAAAGCCGGGAATCGAGCGAATTTACGCGCGCGCTCCCTGATCTGGGTCGCCAAATTCTCCAGCGCGGCGCTATCGGGAAAATCCGCTGAAATCTGAAAAGCCGACCGAGCCGTCTTGTCGTGACGAACCGGAGGGGGCGATGTCGCGGCCTCGGAACGGATCGCTCCGCGCGGGCCTCGCCCATGATTCAAGGCCGGGACCAGAGATTTGATCGGGACGACCGTCGTAAGTTCGCTGCGAGAGCGAGGTGGCGCGATCCGCCAAATTATGGCGAATTCACGGCAATTTTACGAGCGCCGGACGTCGCCCGCGCGGCGAATGGTCGCGTCCTTGCCACTTTAATCGACGGGCCTATCGCGCAATTTCAATTTTCGGTTTATGGAGGAGTCAAGGGCTTCATTTGACATGGGTCAATGAAAGCTTTGACGGGGCGGGCAAAGGTCCGTCCGATGGCGATCCGATATCTCGATGATGTCGGAGCGATTTCATTGGGGCGAAAACATGGCGCAAGCAAGTTCGGTTTCCACGGCGTCGCCGTCCGGCGGCAAATCAATGACAATCGGCGAAATGCTCGGGATTGTCCTTTCCCTCCTCGGCGCCGCTGTGGCGGCGTATATCGCGGCGAACGCCTATACGGCGGCCTACGCGTTCCACATGATCGTGTTCACGCTTGCCGGTTTTGGCTCCGCGTTCCTGATCTTCAAGCGCTATTCGATTCGCCCGGCTGTCACGCCGCAGGAGATCGACGGCCGGCCGAACTATAATTACGGCCCGGTCAAGTTCACCAGCCTCGCGGCGGTGTTCTGGGGCATCGCGGGCTTTCTCGTCGGCGTGATCGTCGCCACCGAACTGGCGTTTCCCGATCTATCCATGGGCCTGCCCTGGCTCAACTTCGGCCGCCTGCGCCCGCTGCACACTTCGGCGGTGATTTTCGCCTTCGGCGGCAATGTCCTGCTCGCGACGTCGCTCTATGTCGTGCAGCGCACCAGCCGCGCCCGTCTCGCCGGCGAACTGGCGCCCTGGTTCCTGGTTCTCGGCTATAACCTCTTCATCGTGATCGCCGGCACCGGCTATCTGCTGGGCATCACCCAGTCGAAGGAATATGCCGAGCCCGAATGGTACGCCGACCTCTGGCTGACCATTGTGTGGGTCACCTATCTGCTGATCTTCCTCGCGACCCTGTGGAAGCGCAAGGAGCCCCACATCTATGTCGCCAACTGGTTCACCCTGGCCTTCATCATCACGATCGCCATGCTGCATCTCGGCAACAATCCGGCCATCCCGGTTTCGATCTTCTCGCCGAAGTCCTACATCGTGTGGTCCGGCGTGCAGGACGCCATGTTCCAGTGGTGGTATGGCCATAACGCGGTGGGCTTCTACCTGACCGCCGCCTTCCTGGCGATCATGTATTATTTCGTGCCCAAGCGCGCCGAGCGTCCGGTCTATTCCTATCGCCTGTCGATCATCCACTTCTGGGCTCTGATCTTCATGTATATCTGGGCCGGCCCGCACCACCTGCACTATACGGCTCTGCCGGACTGGGCCGGAACCCTGGGCATGACCTTCTCGATCATGCTGTGGATGCCTTCCTGGGGCGGCATGATCAACGGCCTGATGACACTCTCCGGCGCCTGGGACAAGCTGCGCACCGACCCGGTTCTGCGCATGCTGGTCGTGTCCGTCGCCTTCTACGGCATGTCGACCTTCGAAGGTCCGCTCATGTCGATCAAGGTGGTGAACTCGCTGTCGCACTATACCGACTGGACCATCGGCCATGTGCATTCCGGCGCGCTCGGCTGGGTGGGCTTCGTCTCCTTCGGCGCCCTCTACTGCCTGATCCCCTGGGTGTTCAACCGCAAGCTTTACTCGCTGAAGCTCGTCAACTGGCACTTCTGGGTCGCGACGATCGGCATCGTGCTCTACATCACCTCGATGTGGGTGTCGGGCATCCTGCAGGGCCTGATGTGGCGCGCCTATACCGCGAACGGCTTTCTTGAATATTCCTTCATCGAAACCGTCGAGGCGATGCATCCCTTCTATGTGATCCGCGCGATGGGCGGCGGCCTGTTCCTCATCGGCTCGCTGATCATGGCCTTCAACTTTTACAAGACGCTCGCCTCGCCTGAAGAGGCGGGAGCCCCCGAAGCCAAGCCCGCGCTCGCGGCGGCCGAGTGAGGAGATCGAACATGTCGCTTTGGAACAAACACGCGATCTTCGAAAAGAACAGCATCATCCTTTCGGTCGGCATTCTCATTGTCGTCGCGATTGGCGGTCTGGTCGAAATCGGCCCTCTGTTCTACCTGAAGAACACCATCGAAACCGTCGGCGGCGTGCGTCCCTACACGCCGCTCGAACTGGAAGGCCGCGACATCTACGTCCGCGAGGGCTGCTATCTCTGCCATTCGCAGATGATCCGCGCCCTGCGCGACGAGGTCGAGCGCTATGGCCACTACTCGCTGGCGGCGGAGTCGAAATACGACCATCCGTTCCAGTGGGGCTCGAAGCGCACCGGCCCCGACATCGCCCGCATCGGCGGCAAATATTCGGATGACTGGCATCGCGCCCATCTGAACAATCCGCGCGCGGTGGTCCCCGGCTCGGTCATGCCGCGTTACGGCTTCCTGGCCGATTCGCCGCTGGATTACCGGCACGTTCGGGAAAAGATGAAAGTGTTGCGGGTAGAAGGCGTGCCCTACACCGATGAGGACATCGCCCAGGCCGACGCCGACATCAAGGCGCAGTCGAGCCCGGACGACACCGCTGCGGTCGACGCGCTGGACAAGCGCTATCCCAAGGCGGTGGCGCACGCCGCGCTTGGCGGCGCGGCGACGCCCACCGAACAGGACGCCGTGGTGGCCTATCTGCAGATGCTTGGCACGACCGTCGACTTCAAGCTGTACGACGAAAAGGCCAACTGGCGCTGAGTCTGGAGAGGTAGGATGGAGCCTGATTATTTCATAGCCATTCTCGGGCCGTTGAAAATCATCAGTCTTCTGTCGGTCATAGTCGCTTTCACGGGTGTCGTCGTGTTTGCGCTATGGCCGTCGAAGAAGAAGAGCTTCGATGACGCCGCCCGGCTGCCGCTGAACGAGGATTGAACACATGGTTGATCACAAGCATCAAGATATTGACGCGGCCACGGGCACAGCGACCACGGGCCATGAATGGGACGGCATCAAGGAACTGAACACGCCGCTTCCCAAATGGTGGCTTTATGTGCTCTACGCCTGCATGATCTGGTCGGTCGGATACTGGATTCTTTATCCGGCCATCCCGCTGCCGGGCGGCGAGACCAAAGGCATTCTTGGCTGGTCGATGCGCGGCGCGGTCACGCAGGATCTCGCCGATCTTCAAGCCGATCGCGCCCCGATGGTCAACGAGCTGAACAAATCGACGCTTCAGCAGATCGCGTCCGATCCCAAGCTCGCTGAATTCGCCCGCGCGTACGGCCATTCGGCCTTCGGCGTCAATTGCGCGCCCTGCCACGGCGCCAATGGCCAGGGCTCGAAGGGCTATCCCAACCTCACCGCCGACCGCTGGCTGTGGGGCGGGTCGCTCGATCAGATCAGCGCCACCATCACTCATGGCGCGCGCTATGGCGATCCGGACGGCCATCAGGGCGACATGCCGGCCTGGGGCGCGCAGGGCCTGAGCAAGCAGCAGATCGACGATGTCGCCAATTACGTCTATTCGCTGTCGCACAAGACGACGGAAGACGTTTCGGCGGGCAAGAAGGTCTTTGCCGACAATTGCACGCCCTGCCATGGCGCCGACGCCAAGGGCAATCCCGACATGGGCGCGCCGAACCTGACCACCAGGATCTGGCTCTATGGCGGCGACAAGGCCGATCTGGTGCAGACCATCACTTATGGTCGCGGCGGCCACATGCCGGCCTGGGGCGCGAAGCTCGACCCGGCGACCATCAAGTCGCTGACCGTCTACGTCCACTCGCTGGGCGGCGGCCAGTAATTGATCGGGCGCGGCGCCGCCTGGCGCCGCGCCCTCTATTCCTTGACTGATTTCGCCACGTGGCCGGCTCCAGGAGCAGATTTCGGCGGGGAGCTTGGGGCGCGACAAGTTCCGGCGCGAATATCTCGACTGGCGCCACTCGCTTCGGCTTATTAAAGGGGGCCTGACCATGCGCGCCGCATGAGGCGCGACCCATTCGAGATGATGAGATGAGCGCAACTCCAGCACCAAACGTCAAGAGCCCGGGGCCGGCGGCCGCCGCGACGGAAAAATCCTCGCTCTACGAGTCGCGCCAGCAGATTTACCCGCAAAGCGTCAGCGGCCGGTTCCGCAACATCAAATGGGCGCTGCTCGTCGGCGGCATGCTGCTCTATTATTTCCTGCCCTTCGTGCGGTGGGATCGCGGACCCGACCTTCCCTCGCAGGCGGTGCTGGTCGATCTGACCAATGGCCGGTTCTATTTCTTCGCCATCGAGATCTGGCCCCAGGAAGTCTATTATTTCACCGGCTTGCTGATCCTTGCCGCCTTCACCTTGTTCCTCATGAATGCGGTGGCGGGCCGCGTGTGGTGCGGCTATCTCTGCCCGCAGACGGTCTGGACCGACCTTTACCTCCTGGTCGAGCGCTGGACCGAGGGCGACCGCCGCGAGCGGATGATCAAGGCCAAACAGCCCTGGACCCCGCGAAGCCTGGCCGAGACCGCCCTGAAACATTTCCTGTGGCTGCTGATCGCCTGGTGGACCGGCGGCGCCTGGGTGCTCTATTTCGCCGACGCGCCGACCCTGGTGAAGCAGCTCGCAACACTCCAGGCGCCGGCGCAGGCCTATATCTGGATCGCGATCCTCACCGCGAGCACCTATCTGCTTGCAGGCTTCGCCCGCGAGCAGGTCTGTCTCTACATGTGTCCCTGGCCGCGCATCCAGGCGGCGCTCACCGACGAATACGCCCTGAACGTCTCTTATCGAATCGATCGCGGCGAGCCGCGGGAATCGGTCAA
>JAJYCZ010000160.1 GCA_021777915.1 Pseudomonadota bacterium
CAACCCAAATCGACAAGCCTGCCGCGCTTCTCGCGCCACAGACCTCGTCGTCCGCGCCGATGCCAACGGCCAAGGTCGCCTCAAAAACTCACCGCGACGCTACAGCCGGTGAGAAATGCGGGCTAGCCCCTCAACGGCACCCTGGGGCGGGCGGCGACAAGTCGAAACTTTTATAAAAAACAGCGAATTGCAATGACGAAATATTTAATGTTCGAGAAAATAATGCCCTCATGACGTCTCGACGATGATGGGTTGAGTTGATGGGTTGGCCGAGAGCGATCTGGCGACGGACTATCGGTCTCGACGACCATGCGAATGACGACCGGCTCTACATGCATCTGGTCCATTCGCTTTTCACGTCGAAAAGCTCGCTCTATTCATCGAATATCATGGGTTTGGCCGTGACGATCGCGGCCTATCTCATCACGGGCGACGTGTTATTCATCTTGGCCATCGCGGCGACGATCGTGTTTGGCGGATGGAGGGTCAAGACCGTTCACGATTTCGCCGCGACGCGGAACGCCGCCGCGACGCGGCGCGGCTATGAGAAATTCGACCAGGCGTTCTTCTTGAGTTCATTGCCGTTTGGCCTCACCATTGGTCTGGTGTCGTGGCGGCTGATTTCGTTTCCGCCGGCGGCAGAGGGCCATGCGCTGGCCGCGGCGGCAGCCATCGGCTATGCGATGGGCTTCGTTGCGCGCAACGCGGGACGGCCAAGACTCGTCATCGGCCAAGTCATCGCCTGCCTCGGCATGTTTGCCGTCGGCTATGAATTTAATCATGAAAAATTCGGACAACTTTACGTCGCGATGCTGTTGGGTGCCATGATCGCTAACATCTATGTCGCGATCTCGCTCTACAAGAACATCGTCAGTGTATATTACGCCACGGCGGAGACAGAGTTTCTTGCGCACTACGATAAACTGACGCGGCTCGCCAACCGTTTTACTTTTCAGAACCAGGTCACGAGCGCGATCGAGAAAGACGGGGACAAGCCCTTCGCGATCATGTTCGTCGACCTCGACAAGTTCAAGGACATCAACGACACGCTCGGCCATTCGGTCGGCGACGCCGTGATCCGCGAAATGGCCCGCCGAATCCAGGACTGCGTCGGCGACATGGCCCAGATTGCCCGGTTCGGCGGAGATGAATTCCTCATCAAGCTGAACCAGGGCGACGGCAATTCGATCATTGCCGCCGCCCAGCGCCTGCTGACCACCTTGAGCCTGCCCTATTCCGTTGGCCCGAACGTCGTGCGCACGACCGCCTCCCTAGGCGTCTCGCGCTACCCGGACCATGGACAGACCGTCGAGGATCTGGTCAAAAAGGCCGACATCGCGCTCTATGAAGCCAAGCAGGACGGCGGCGCCGCCTCGCGAATTTTCGACAGGCAAATCGAAAACAAGGTCAACGAAATACGAAGACTCGAAACCGCCATGCGCGCGGGAATCGAAAACGGCGAGTTCACGCCTTATTTTCAGCCGATCTATTCGCTGAAAAGCCGCGAGGTCGTCCAGTTCGAAGCGCTCGCAAGGTGGGACAATCCGGCCTTCGCAAATATCTCCCCGGCGGTTTTCATTCCCATCGCGGAAAATGCCGGCCTGATCGACGAGATCGGCGCGCTAATCCTGCAACGGGCCTGTGCGGCGGCGATGAACTGGCCCGATGACGTCGGTTTGGCCGTCAACGTTTCGGCGAAACAATTCCGCCGGCCCGCCCATTTGTTCTCCGTCGTCATCAAGGCCCTTCGTGAAACCGGACTGTCGCCCAAGCGCCTGAACGTGGAAGTGACCGAATCCTTGCTGATCAGCGATCCGACCGCGACACGGAAGATGATCGACCAATTCGCCCTGCTCGGCGTGCAATTCTCGCTCGACGATTTCGGCACCGGCTATTCGTCGCTTTCCTACCTCAAGGATTTCCCGTTCAAGAAGATCAAGATCGACAAGAGCTTCACCGACACGATGGCGACACATCCGGCCTCGGCGTCGATCATTCGCGCCGTCAGCCAGATCGCCTCCGACATCCATCTCGACGTGATCGCCGAAGGCGTCGAATCAGCCGAGCAGGAAATCCTGCTGGCCAGTTTCGGCGTGAAATATTGCCAGGGCTATTATTTCAGCCGGCCCGTGCCGGAAGCGGAGGCGACCGCTTTCTTTCACACGCCGCGCCGAGCGCAAAGCGCGTAAGCCCGCGTCGGAAGAGGACCCCGATCAAGGAAGCGCCGAAGCGACGGCGCGCGCGCCGGCCGAGCGCGCTTCCCCGTTTCCCTGCTGCAAGACTTTCCGCAGCGCCGCGCCCAATTCCCTGAACATCGCCTTGCGGCTTGACGTCAGGCGCCAGGCCAACGCGATGACGCGCGGGGGGCTGTCGTCTTCCATGGGCCGGGCGACAAGATCGAGGCCGCGCAAGACGCCGGCGTCGATCGCCATTTGCGGCACCAGCGTGACGCCGAGCCCGTTGGCCGCCATCTGAACCAGGGTGAGCAGGCTCGTGCCCTGAAAACCGCTGTTGCGCCGCGCGCCCTCGAGCGAACAGGCGGCCAGCGCGTGTTCGCGCAGGCAATGGCCGTCTTCGAGCAGCAGCAGGTCCTCAGCCTCCAGGTCCCCGGGGAGGATCTTCTTCCGCGACGCCAGGCGATGATCCGGCGGAACGACGACGAAAAAGCGGTCGCGCGCCAGCTCCATCGTCTCCATCCCCTCGCAGGGATAGGGCAGAGCGATGATCGCGGCGTCGGCCTGCCCGTTTTCCAGCCGGGCGAGGATCGGCGCCGACTGCTCCTCGCGCAGATAGATCCTGAGCCGGGGAAAAGCCTCGCCGAGAACCGGCATGATGCGGGGAACGAGGAAGGGGCCGATGGTGGGAATGACGCCAAGCTGGAGCGACCCCGAATGCGGGTCGCTCGCCTCGCGCGCCGCCTCGACCAGTTCTTCGGCGCCACGCAGCAGTTTTCGCGCGCGCTCCGCGATGTCGAGCCCGATGGCGGTGGGGATGACGACGCGCTTGGTGCGCTCCAGCAATTTGACCCCGAGATGGTCTTCCAGTTCCTGGATCGCGGCGCTGAGCGCCGACTGGCTGACCAGACAATCCTCGGCCGCCGCGCCGAAATGGCGGCGCTCGACCACGGCGACAAGGAAACGCAACTGGCGAAGGGTGGGAAGGGGCGTCATGGCCGTGAGAGTAATCGAAAAAATGGATCAATAAAACTTGTTTTTTGAGTTTTACTCGATCAACGGCTCAGTTTACGAATTACCGCGACGCACAAACTTGTGTCGCAATGCAGCACCGGAGAAAATGATGTCGCTGATCAGCACCGCCGTAAAACCCTTCCAGGCCAAGGCCTTCAAACAGGGCAAATTCATTGATGTGACCGAAGCCGACATGATGGACAAGTGGTCGGTGGTGTTTTTCTATCCGGCCGACTTCACCTTCGTCTGCCCGACCGAACTCGAGGATCTCGCCGACAATTACGGCGAATTCCAGAAACTCGGCGTCGAGATCTACGCGGTTTCCACCGACACCCATTTCTCGCACAAGGCCTGGCACGACGTGTCGCCGGCGATCAGGAAGATCGACTATGTCATGGTCGGCGACCCGACCCACGCGATCTCGCGCAATTTCAACGTCCTGATCGAGGACGCCGGCCTCGCCAACCGCGGAACCTTCGTCGTCGATCCCGACGGCATCATCCAGATCGTCGAGATCACCGCCGGCGGCATCGGCCGCGACGCCAAGGAGCTGCTGCGCAAGATCAAGGCCGCGCAATATGTCGCCGCCCATCCCGGCGAAGTCTGCCCGGCCAAGTGGCATGAAGGCGAGAAAACCCTCGCCCCGTCGCTCGACCTCGTCGGCAAGATCTGACCGCTTCCTTTCCGGCCCTCATCGGCTTTCAGGCCCCGGGCTTCGGCCCGGGGCTCTCTTTTGCCCGCTTATCGCAGTTTTGAACCGGAGAATTCCGCCATGTTGGACGCCGCCCTCAAAAGCCAGTTGCAGGCCTATTTCGAGCGCATTGTCGTTCCCGTCGAACTGATCGCCTCGCTCGACGACGGCGAAAAGTCACGCGAAATTCTGGCCTTGCTCGAGGAGATCGCGTCCATTTCACCAAGGATTTCGGTTTCCCGTGATGGCGCCGACGCGCGCCGGCCCTCGTTCGCCATCAAGCGCGCCGGCTCGGATGTCGCCGTCGCCTTCGCCGGCCTGCCGATGGGCCATGAATTCAATTCGCTGATTCTCGCCGTGCTCCAGGTCGGCGGTCTGCCGCCGAAAGAATCGCCCGAAGTCATCGCGCAGATCGCGGCGCTCGAAGGCGACTATCTTTTCGAAACTTTTTTCTCGCTCTCCTGCCAGAACTGCCCCGACGTGGTGCAGGCGCTGAACGTGATGAGCGTGATCAATCCCAAAATCCGCCATGTCGCCATCGACGGCGGCCTGTTCCAGGACGAGGTTTTGGACCGCAAGATCATGGCCGTGCCGACCGTGTTTCTGAACGGCGAGGTTTTCGCGCAAGGCCGGATGAACGTCGAGCAATTGCTGGCGAAGATCGACGCCGGCGCCTCGGCGCGCGCCGCCGAGAAGCTGAAGGACAAGGCGCCCTTCGACGTGCTGGTGGTGGGCGGCGGCCCGGCGGGCGCGGCCGCCGCGATCTATGCGGCGCGCAAGGGCATCGCCACCGGCGTGGTCGCCGAGCGTTTCGGCGGCCAGGTGCTGGACACGATGGGAATCGAGAATTTCATCTCGGTTCAGCATACCGAGGGCCCGAAACTGGCGACGGCGCTGGAAAGCCATGTCAGGGAATATGGCGTGGACATCATGAATGTGCAGAAAGCGGTCGAGCTGATCCCGGCGCGCGATCCGGGCGGGTTGGCGCGGGTGCGCCTGGCGAGCGGCGCGACCCTTTCCGCGCGCACGATCGTCCTGTCGCCCGGCGCCCGCTGGCGCCAGATGAACGTTCCCGGCGAGGAGGCCTATCGCAACAAGGGCGTAGCCTATTGTCCCCATTGCGACGGGCCCCTGTTCAAGGGCAAGCGCGTGGCGGTGATCGGCGGCGGCAATTCCGGCGTCGAGGCGGCGATCGACCTGGCCAACCTCGTCGCCCATGTCACCCTGATCGAATTCGACGGCCAGTTGCGCGCCGACGCCGTGCTCCAGGACAAATTGCGCTCGCTGCCCAATGTCCGCATCGTCGTGTCGGCCCAGACCACCGAAGTTCTGGGCGACGGCGAAAAGGTGACCGGCCTGACCTTTAGAGACCGCGCGACCGGCGCCATGCATCGCGTCGATCTCGACGGAATCTTCGTGCAGATCGGCCTCGTCCCCAACACCGAATGGCTGAAGGGCGCGGTAGATTTGAGCCCGAGCGGCGAGATCGAAATCGACGCGCGTGGCGAGACGTCGGCTTATGGCGTTTTCGCCGCGGGCGACGCGACCACCACGCCCTACAAGCAGATCGTCATCGCTCTGGGCGGCGGCGCGACCGCCGCGCTCTCGGCCTTCGACTGCCTGATCCGCCAGGCCTCGCCCAAGGCGTCGCGGGCGGCGTGACAAAAACCGGCGGGTTTCGGCCCGGCCGCGGCCCCTCCCCGACTCATACAATCCCTGCTATAGCGGCGCGACGCCCGCCGGAACGCCGCTGTGCCCGAGACTCCCTGCCGGAAAAAGATCCTGATGTGCCCGCCGGATTTTTTCGGCGTGGATTATGTCATCAATCCGTGGATGGAAGGGCAAAGGGGCCTCGCCGACGCGGCGGAGGCCCGCGGGCAATGGCTCGATCTGAAGGCGCGGGTCGAGCGCCACGCCGATGTGCTGCTGCTCACCCCCCGCCCCGGCCTGCCCGATCTCGTCTTCACCGCCAACGCCGGCCTGGCGAGCGGTGGCAATGTGGTGATCAGCCGCTTCCGCTATCCCGAGCGGCGGGGCGAGGAGCCTTTGTTCCGCGACTGGTTCGAGACCCACGGCTATCGCGTGATCGACCCGCCGGCGGGCCTGTTTTTCGAAGGCGCCGGCGACGCGCTTTACGACGCGGCGCGCGAACTGTTCTGGGTGGGGCGCGGCTTCCGCTCGGATGCGGAGCTCGCGCCCTTTCTCGAAAAGGCCCTCGACACGCGCGTGGTCCCGCTTCGTCTGACCGACCCGCGTTTTTACCACCTCGACACCTGTTTCTGTCCCCTGCCCGGCGGCTTTCTGCTCTATTTCCCCGAGGCCTTCGATTCTGCCTCGCGCGCGACGATCGAGGCGATCGTCGCGGATGACAAGCGCATCCCGGTGAACGGCGCCGAGGCCGAAGACTTTTGTTGCAACGCCGTGGCGCTGGGCCAAGCCGTGATTCTCAACGCCGCCATGCCGCGCCTGCGCGACCGGCTGGCCCAGGCCGCATTCGTCGTCGAGCCCACGCCGCTCACCCAATTCATGAAAGCCGGCGGCGCCGCCAAATGCCTCACCTTGGAACTCTAGCCCAGCACGCCGTAACGCCGCAGCCAGTCCGCCATCCGGCGCCAGGCGTCGTCGGCGTCCGCCTTGCGGTAGCTCGGCCGGTAATCGGCGTGGAAGCCGTGAGGCGCGTCGGGATAAACATGGAATTCCGCGGTCTTGCCCGCCGCCCGCAACCGCGCCTTCATTTCCTCGACCTGCGCCATCGTGATATTAGCGTCGGCGCCGCCGTAAAGGCCGAGCACGGGCGCCTTCAGCTCCGGCGCGAGCTCAAGCGGGCTTTTCGGCCAAAGCGCCTTCTGCGCCGGCGGATCGGCCAAAGTCCCGTAAAAAGCCACGCCGGCCTTGGGAGCCGCGCTTTCCGAACAATAGACCCACACATTGCGGCCGCCCCGGCAAAAGCCGATAATTCCCAGCCTGTCCGCATCGCCGCCCCGCGCCTTGGCCCAGGCGGCGGCCGCATCGAGGTCGGCGACGAGTTCGGCGTCCTGCTTGGCGTTGACCACTTTCATGATCGCCGAAATATCGGTCATTTTGGGAAGATCGGCGCCCAAGCGGAAATAATAATCGGGCGCAATGGCGAAGGCGCCGAGCTTGGCGAGCCGGCGCACGACGTCGCGGATATATTCGTGAAGGCCGAAAATCTCCATCGCCACCAGGACCACCGGCGGATGGGCCACGCCCTCCGGCCGCGCGAAATAGACCGGAATGTCGCCGCCGCGCGTCGCGACCGTCGCGTCGCCGGCGACCAGGCCCTGGGTATCGGTCGTAATGGCCCCGGCGCGCAAGGGCCCGGCCGCCAGCGCATAGCCCCCCGCCGCCGAAGCGGCGACAAAAGCGCGGCGGGACAGCGATCCCGTCGCGGGATCCGGCAGGGCCTTTGGGGACGGGCTCATGATTTCTCCTCCAAGGTTCGCATTCCCGATTTAAAATCCCGTTCGCCGAAAGTTTCAACGCCGCGGAACGCAAATCCGTGACAAGGTCGGCACAGCGGCCTGGCTCAAGGCTCGCCGAAACAGCATTGATCGCCCCCGTGCGCCGCGGATCCGAAAATCCCGGGATACGGGCGTTCCCGCGCCCTCCAGCTCCGCGCGCGGGAACGGGAGCGCGCTGACGGTGAAGTTGAGGCGTCGCGTCGATGGCAAATACAAGCAGGCGTAAAAGATACTGCCGATATCCCGTCCGCAGGGGAATCGAATGAGTTGATTTTATAGGGCGGCGAGGGTTTTGGCGAGGTAATCCTCGTCCCATGCGGCGATGAGGCGCTTGGATTTGAGGCTGTGTTTGCCGGGCGCCTTTCGCAGTGCGTTG
>JAJYCZ010000161.1 GCA_021777915.1 Pseudomonadota bacterium
GAAGAGGGCGTCGATCTCGGCAAGCTCTACGACTACGACATCATCCTGCTCGACCTGAACCTGCCGGACATGTCGGGCTATGAAGTCCTGCGTCACCTCCGTGTCGCCAAGGTCAAGACGCCGATCCTGATTCTCTCGGGTCTGGCCGGCATCGAGGACAAGGTGAAGGGCCTCGGCTTCGGCGCCGACGACTATCTCACCAAGCCGTTCCACAAGGACGAGCTGGTCGCCCGCATCCACGCCATCGTCCGCCGCTCCAAGGGTCACGCCCAATCGGTGATCGCCACCGGCGACCTGGTCGTCAATCTCGACCAGAAAACCGTCGAGGTCGGCGGCCTCCGCGTGCATCTGACCGGCAAGGAATATCAGATGCTGGAGCTGCTCTCGCTGCGCAAGGGCACCACGCTCACCAAGGAAATGTTCCTCAACCACCTCTATGGCGGCATGGACGAGCCCGAGCTGAAGATCATCGACGTTTTCATCTGCAAGCTGCGCAAGAAACTCGCCAACGCCAGCGAAGGCCGCAATTACATCGAAACCGTCTGGGGCCGCGGCTATGTCCTGCGCGAGCCGTCGGACGCCGACGAGCGAATAACCGCCTGATTCCGCAAGGGCGAACCCATGAAAAACCCGCCGGCGAGGCGGGTTTTTTGTTGGCGGGCGGCTCGAAAGCGCGGTCGGAGATCAAGAGTCGGGCACGACTCTGTTATTTGGTTGCTTTACGCATATTGTTTTCCAAAAAGTCTATAACCTTTCCGGGGATTTGCTCTAGAACTCCAGGCAGATCTTGCCGAAATGCCTGTTGCTTTCCTGATATTTGAACGCCGCGACAATCTCTTCCAGCCGAAAATTTCGGTCGATGACCGGCTTCATGTCATTGGCGTCGATGGCGCGAATCATGTCCCGCTGCTGCCGCCGGCTGCCGACCAGCACCGCCTTGAGCTGAATCTGCTTGATCAGGGCGGTGACCACCGGAAATTCACCAGTCAGCCCGGTCAATATGCCGATCAGCGAGACATGGCCGCCGATGCGCGCCGCCGCCAGGGATTGCTCCAAGGTTCCCGGACCGCCGATCTCGATGACATGATCGACCCCGCGCCCGCCGGTGAAATCGCGCGCGATCGCGCCCCAGTCGGCGTTTTCCCGGTAATTGATGACATGATCGGCGCCGAGGCTTTTGAGCTTCGCCAGTTTCTCCGCGCTCGATGAGGTCGCGATCACCGTGGCGCCCGCCATTTTGGCGAATTGCAGCGCAAAAATCGAGACGCCGCCGGTGCCCTGCACCAGAACGGTCTCGCCGGCCTTGAGCCGCCCGTGCTCATGAAGCGCCCGCCAGGCGGTCAGGCCGGCGGTGGTCAGGGTGGCCGCTTCGGCGTGGGAATAATTTTTCGGGGCGCGGGTGAAGGCGCTGGCGGTCGTCGTCACCAGCTCGCGGGCGTAGCCGTCGACGCCGTCGCCGGGCACGGTGGCGAACCCCTCGACCTCCGGTTCGCCATCCTCCCAGGAGGGGAAGAAAGCGCTGACCACGGCGTCGCCGACGGCAAATTCGCTCACCTCCGGCCCGACGGCGGTCACCACGCCGGCGCCGTCGGCCATGGGAATGCGCGGCGCCGATGGCCCCCACATGCCGCTCACCACGGCGTAATCGTGATAATTCAGGGAACAGGCGTGCAGACGCACGGTGATTTCGCCGGCTTGCGGCGCCGCCGCCTCACGCTCGCCCGCCACCACCTTGTCGAACCCGCCACCCGTCTGCACAATCATCGCCTTGGCCATCTCGCCCTCCTTTTGGGCGCCATGTGAGCCGAGGCGGGCGTGTTGGACAACAGCACTTTCGCAGCGGGCCGCGCAAAGGCGGACCCGGTTTTTTGCAAGCAGGCTCGGCGGCCGCCCATCAGCGGCGCAGTCAGGACAGCAGGCCGATGTCCTCGAATTTTTCCTGCATGGAGCGGCGGTCAAACGGTTTGAACAACACGTCGTCGGCGCCGGCGCGGAGCGCGCGGCCGATCGCCATCTCGTCGTTTTCCATCGCGCAATAGATGATCCTGGCCTCCTTGCCGCCGGGCATGTTGCGGACTGTGCGCAGGAAGTCGAGGGTCTGGGCGCTCGGTCTCGTTCCGTCCACCAGAATCACATTGGGCATCAGACGCTCGCAGATTTCCAGAGCCTTGGCCTGGCCATCGACCTCCTCGCTCTGGAAGCGCAGCATGCCGAGAATGCGGCCCGCGATCATGCGGATCACGGCCGATTTATCGACGACCAGTCCCCGTTTCATCCAAATCCCCCGAGTCCGCGGCTCGCGCCCGACTCGACGGACAGGGCGCGCGACCTTCGAACCGGGATTATGCCGGCCGCCCCTCAACAAAGAGCTAAGAAACGCCAAACCTCCCGTGGGTCAGGCGCCTTTTTGACCCGCCAGCCAACGCTCCGCCTCGAGCGCGGCCATGCAGCCGAGCCCCGCCGCCGTCACCGCCTGCCGGTATTTGTCGTCGGCGACATCGCCGGCCGCGAACACGCCCTCGATATTGGTCGCGGTCGAATCCGGCGCGGTCTTCATATAGCCGTTGCTCTTCAACTCGATCTGGCCGGCGAAGAGTTCGGTCTGAGGCTTGTGGCCGATGGCGATGAACACGCCGTCGACCGGAATGGAGTCCAGCGCGCCGGTCTTCACGTTCTTGACCCGCACGCCCTCGACCGAGCGCGGGTTCTCGGCGCCGGTGATCTCGTCGACCACGCTGTCCCAGCGGATCTCGACATTATGCCGCGCGAACAGGCGCTCCTGGAGAATTCGCTCCGAGCGCAGGGAATCGCGGCGGTGGATGAGCGTCACATGCGAGGCGATATGGGAGAGATAGAGCGCCTCCTCGACCGCCGAATTGCCGCCGCCGACCACCGCGACCTTCTTGCCGCGAAAGAAGAATCCGTCGCAGGTCGCGCAAGCCGAGACCCCATAGCCCTTGAACTTTTCCTCGCTCTTGTCGCCCAGCCATTGCGCCTTGGCCCCGGTGGCGATGATGAGCGCGTCGGCGGTATAGACCCGCCCCGAATCCCCGGTCAGGCGGAAGGGCCGCTGGCCCAGTTCGGCCTTGGAAACATGGTCGCTGACGAGATGCGCCCCGACATGTTCGGCCTGAGCCCGCATCTGCTCCATCAGCCAGGGGCCCTGGATCGGCTCGGCGAAGCCCGGATAATTCTCGACATCGGTGGTGATCATCAATTGTCCGCCAGCGTCGAAGCCTGAAATCAGGATCGGCTTGAGCATGGCGCGGGCGGCATAGATGGCGGCGGTATAGCCGGCCGGCCCCGAGCCGACGACAATGACCTTGGCGTGAAGGGGCGACATTTCGTTCGACATGGGGTCTCCGGGACGGGCGCGATGAGTCTGCGCAGGAGATAAGCCAAAGCCCTGCTTTCCTCAAGGCGCCGCCCGCCGTTCAATGCATGCCCGGAAGGGCAAGCCTTATCTGAAGCACGCCATCATTCCGTTGGGCATGCGAACGGCGGGATGGCCCGTGTGCCTGAGGCACCATTGTTGATTCTGCCCGCCCCACACGCATCGGCCCCAAGGGTTCCGGTGGCCGTTCGGGCCGCACCCGCCCAATGCAAAGGCCGGCGAAACCGCCGTGAGCGCCGTGGCGGACAGAACGACGCCTAGCAGCGTGACCTTGAGCATTCTCATAAAACTCTCCCTTGGTTGCAGCGTGAGACGAATCGCAGTGATCGTCATATTGACAGTAGGAGATTGCAAGAAGGTTGCCGCATTAGTTTGGCATTCGCCACGTGAGCGCGCTGGACCCCGCGCGCGCCTATTCCGCCCAATCGAACGACCGCCGCACCGCCTTGCCCCAGGACGCATAGAGCCTTTCCCGCAAGCCCTCGTCCATCTGGGGGAGCCACCTCCGGTCGGCGGCCCAGTTTTCCTCGATCTCGGCGGTCGAGCGCCAGAACCCGACCGCCAGGCCCGCGGCATAGGCCGCGCCGAGCGCCGTGGTCTCGATGATTTTCGGCCGGACCACCGGCGCATTCAGAATATCGCTCTGGAACCGCATCAGCAGTTCGTTGACGACCATGCCGCCGTCCACCCGCAATTCCTTCATCGCCACGCCGGATTCCCTGACCATGACGTCGAGCACGTCGCGCGTCTGGAAAGCGGTGGCTTCGAGGGCGGCGCGGGCGATGTGGCGCTTGTCGGCGAAGCGGGTGAGGCCGGCGACGATTCCGCGCGCCCCGGCGCGCCAATAGGGCGCGTAAAGCCCGGAAAAGGCCGGCACGAAATAGACGTCGCCATTGTCGGGCGCGCTCGCGGCCAGCGTCTCGATCTCGCCCGCCGATCGGATGATCCCGAGATTGTCGCGCAGCCATTGCACCAGGGCGCCGGCGATCGCCACCGATCCTTCCAGCGCATAGACCGCCTTCGCGTCGCCGAGCTTGTAGCCCAGCGTCGTCAGCAGGCCGGATTGAGAGGGAAAGGGCTTTTCGCCGGAATTCATCAGCAGGAAACAGCCGGTGCCATAGGTGTTCTTGGCCTGCCCGGGCCGCAGGCACGCCTGGCCGAGCAGCGCCGCATGCTGGTCGCCAAGGAGGCCGGCGAGCGGAACGCCGGCCAGAGGCCCGCCCGAAACGCCGAAAATCTCGCTGGACGAGCGGATTTCCGGCAGGGCCGCCCGCGGAAGGCCGAAAGCGGCGAGCAGGCTGTCGTCCCAATCCAAAGTCGCCAGATTCATCAACTGGGTGCGCGAGGCGTTGGTCACGTCCGTGACATGGCGCCCGGTCATGCGCCAGGCGAGCCAGCTGTCGATCGTGCCGAACAGAAGATCGCCTTGTTCCGCGCGGCGGCGCGCCTCGGGCAGATGGTCGAGCAGCCAGCGCCATTTCAGCGCCGAAAAATAGGTCGCCAGCGGCAGGCCGGTCTTTTCCCGAAATCTTTCCGCCCCGCCCTCGCGCGCCATTTCCGCGACCAGCTTTTCCGTGCGCGCGTCCATCCACACAATGGCGTTGTGGATCGGCCGCCCCGTGTCGCGCTCCCAGATCACCGCCGTCTCGCGCTGATTGGTTATGCCGACCGCCGCGAGGTCGGAGGGACGCAAGTCCGCGCCCTTCAGCGCCTCGTCGATCACTTCGCAGGTCGCGCGGAAAATTTCCTCCGGGTCATGCTCGACCCATCCCGGCCGAGGAAAAATCTGGCGGTGCTCCTTCCGGGCGCTGGCGATCTGGGCGCCGGCGCGGTCGAAGACGATGAAGCGCGTGCTGGTCGTGCCCTGGTCGATCGCGCCGACATATCGGGTCATGTCCCCTCCCCCGCCAGAAATTTTTCAAGCGCGACAATCTGTGCGGTATCGGCTCGAAGGCCGAGCTTGCTGCGCCGCCACAAGATATCCTCGGCCGTGCGCGCCCATTCCCGCCCCGTCAGATGTTCGACCTCCGCCTCGCTCAAGCCCATGCCGAAATCGCGGCCGAGATCCTCGCGCCGCCGCGCCGATCCCAGCAGATTGAGCGCAAGCGTCCCATAGGCGCGCGCGAGGCGCCGCGCCTCGGCGCCGGAAAGGAAAGGAAAAGCAGCTCCCAGTTCGCGTTCGAAACCGGCGAGATCGCCGCCTGGAAAACCGCCGCCAGGAAGTCTTTCCGACGCGGTCCAGGCGCCGCCGCGCGGACCGAGACGGGTGGCGGCGCGGTCGACGACCTGTTCCGCGACGCGCCGATAGGCCGTCAGCTTGCCGCCGATGATATTGATCAAAGGCCCGCCGTCGAGGCTCGTCTCATCGACTTCGTAATCGCGGCTCGCTTTCGCCGCCCTTTGCTTCCCGTCCTCCTTGAGCGGCCTGACCCCGGAAAAGGACCAGACGACATCCGAAGCCGTTACGCCGCGCGTTAGAAAAGCGCTCGCCGCGCGGCAGAGATATTGCGTTTCGTCGGCCGAAATCGTCGCCCTTTCGGGCGCTTCCACCTGATCGACATCGGTCGTGCCGATGAGGGTGAAATCATCCTGAAACGGAATGGCGAAGACGACGCGCCCGTCTCTGGCCTGAAACAGAAAGGCCGCGTCGCCCTCGAACAGCTTTTTCGTCACGATATGGCTGCCGCGCACCAGCCGAAGGCGCGGCGGATTGGTTGCGCCGACGACGTTGTGCAAGACCCTTTCGGCCCAGGGCCCGGCGGCGTTGACCACCAGACGCGCGGCGATCTCCCGCTCGACCCCCAAGCCTCGGTCGCGCAAGGCCAGCCGCCAGACGCCGCCCCCGGCCTTTGCGCGCAAAACCTCGGTGTGGGTAAAGATATCGGCGCCACGGTCGGCGGCGTCGCGGGCGTTGAGCACGACCAGACGCGCGTCGTCGACGCGGCAATCCCAATAGGAAAACGCCCTTCGAAGCTCGGGCCGCAGCGCCCCGCCTTCCGGCGCCGCGCGCAAATCGACCGCCGCCGCCCCCGGCAGTTTTTTTCGCGCGCCGAGATGATCGTACAGAATCAAGCCGAGCCGCAGCATCCACGCCGGCCGCCCGCCCGGAGCGACCGGCAGGATGAACCGCAGCGGCTGCACGAGGTGCGGCGCGATGTCGAGCAGGGTCTCGCGCTCCTCAAGCGCCTCGCGCACCATGCGGAACTCAAGCATTTCGAGATAGCGCAACCCGCCGTGGATCAGCTTGGTCGATTTCGACGAAGTCCCGCCGGCGAGATCGCCCTTCTCGGCGAGGCCGACTGAAAAACCGCGCCCCGCCGCGTCGCGGGCCACGCCGCAGCCGTTGACGCCGCCGCCGATCACAAAGAGATCGTATAGCCTGGGCTCGCCGCTCACGCCCTCCCCCAAGCGCGAATCTCCAGCGGAGATCATCGAACGGCCGCGGTCCGGCGTCAAAGGAAAAGGCCGCGGGAAAAGCCGGCGACGTCGCCCTTGCGACATGACGCGGTCCGTCGAGGGCAAAGGTTCAACGGTCCCCGCCGCCGCGGCCTTCCAGGCGACAACCTCTCGATCGTTCACGGAAAAACCACTTGTTTCGCGGGTTTCGCGGGCTTCATTCCAGTCGCCCGCATTTTCCAACGCGATCGCCGCCGCCCCATCGAGGCCGACATCCGGCGCTGCACCAGGCGACGTGCTCCCGATCCATCCTGTGCAAATATCAATATCTCGGAAAAAGAAAGTATGTCGCGCCGTGGCCGGAAACTTTTACTATATTTCCCAATCCTTCTCCCCGCCCGGGTCGAGCTGGTCCACTAACCAAATTCGTCAGGCATTCCAGCTTGACAGCGCGGCGCCGCGTCAAATAGCATTATAAGAACATAAAATATGAATGTGAATTAGTCTAAACAGCGTTGGTTGTCGCCGCTTGACGAAGCGGCGAGAGGGGGGAGTCGATCATGACCGAGAGCAAAATCGGCGGATCAAGCGTTACAGTCGGCTTAGTCCAGCCTCGTCATGGCGACGTGGCGGAGAGGTTCCGAGACCGGGCCGCCCATTCACTTTTTTGAACTGAAATCGACGTCCGCGCGGACGCGGGAGCGGCTTCAAGCGGGTGGAACCCCGCTTCGCGCCGCTTGCCGTCGTCGGCGGAGAAAGTCTGCGCCAAGAACAAACGGTGGGGAGGATTGAGATGGCTGCGTTGTTTTCTGACGACTGGATGGTTGATTTTGGGAATGCGTGGAATGACGATCCTGATCTTGGGGACGCGTTGGCGAAGATCGGGTTCAATTCGGTGATTGGCTATGGTTTTGA
>JAJYCZ010000162.1 GCA_021777915.1 Pseudomonadota bacterium
TTTCCGTGAAGCGGGCCGCCGGCCATGGTTGACGAACCGATATGCCCCGGCCCGAGGAAGAGGCGAAAATGATTCAGAAGAACTGGCAGGAACTCATCAAGCCGAACAAGCTGCATGTCACGCCCGGCGAAGACCCCAAGCGCGTCGCCACCGTGGTCGCCGAACCGCTGGAGCGCGGCTTCGGCCTCACGCTGGGCAACGCCCTGCGCCGCATTCTGCTGTCGTCGCTGCAAGGCGCCGCCATCACCTCCGTCCATATCGACGGCGTGCTGCATGAGTTCTCCTCCATCCCCGGCGTCCGCGAGGACGTGACCGACATCGTCCTGAACATCAAGGACGTGGCGATCAGGATGCATGGCGACGGACCAAAGCGCATGACCCTGAAAAAGGTCGGCCCGGGCGTGGTCTATGCCGGCGACATCCAGGTGACCGGCGACATTGCGGTGCTGAACCCGACGCTCGCGCTCTGCACCCTCGACGAGGGCGCGGAGATCCGCATGGAATTCACTGTCAACACCGGCAAGGGCTATGTCCCGGCGGACCGCAACCGCGCCGAGGACGCGCCGATCGGCCTGATCCCGGTCGATTCGATCTATTCGCCGGTCAAGAAGGTCTCCTACAGGATCGAGCCGACCCGCGAGGGCCAGGTGCTCGACTATGACAAGCTGACCATGGAGCTCGAGACCAACGGCGCGCTGACCCCCGAGGACGCGGTGGCCTTCGCCGCCCGCATCCTGCAGGACCAGCTCAATGTCTTCGTCAATTTCGAGGAGCCCAAGCGCGAAGAACACGCACCGTCGATCCCCGAACTCGCCTTCAATCCGGCGCTGCTCAAGAAGGTGGACGAACTGGAGCTGTCGGTCCGCTCCGCCAACTGCCTGAAGAACGACAATATCGTCTATATCGGCGACCTGATCCAGAAGACAGAAGCCGAAATGCTGCGCACGCCGAATTTCGGCCGCAAGTCGCTCAACGAAATCAAGGAAGTGCTGGCCCAGATGGGCCTGCATCTCGGCATGGAAGTCGCTGGCTGGCCGCCGGAAAACATCGACGAACTCGCCAAGCGCTTCGAGGAGCATTATTGAGAGTTTTTTCATTGCCGGCTGCGGTGCAGCCGGCGCCCCTCGCATCAGCTCGGCGTCGCGTTCGCTCCTAGCCAAGCCCTTCAGGCTTGGCGAAAGCCGACGGCGAAAGTTCGGGAGATCGTGAGGCCACCCGCCCCTTGAGGGCAAAAACGGAACGGCCGTTCCTTGGCACGGCGGCCGTAAAAATCAAGGAGTCGCCGCATGTATCATGGTCGTTCCAAGCGCCGGTTCAACCGGACCGCCGAGCATCGCAAGGCGATGTTCGCCAATCTTTCACAGGCGCTCATCAAGCATGAGCAGATCGTCACCACTTTGCCCAAGGCCAAGGACCTGCGTCCCGTGGTCGAGAAGCTGGTGACGCTCGGCAAACGCGGCGACCTGCACGCCCGCCGTCAGGCCATCGCCCAGATCAAGGACGTCGAACTGGTCAAGAAGCTGTTCGAGGTGCTTGGGCCCCGCTACAAGGAGCGCAATGGCGGCTATACCCGCGTGCTCAAGGCCGGCTTCCGCTATGGCGACAATGCCGCGATGGCGGTGATCGAATTCGTCGATCGCGACGAGAGCGCCAAGGGCGGCGCCCAAACCGGCGCCCAAGCCGCCGCCGCCGAATAATCCTTTTTCGCGAAGGCCCGAAAAAAACGCCGCCGGACCACGGGTCCGGCGGCGTTTTTCGTTCAGAACAAGGCGGAAGCCTTGCCCAAGGCGATATAGACGCCGATCAGGAAGGGAATGCCGACAGTCGCCCAGGGCAGAAGCCCGAGGGGGCCGAACCTGCCGTGGGCGGCGTGCCTGGCGTCGCCCTTGATGACGTCCTCGCGCTGGAGCGACCGTTCGCGCTGAAGCTCGGCGTCGGTCATGTGATGCTTGTCGGCGACGGGGAAGATCAGCAGATTGCAGATCAGGCCGACCAGCAGCATGCCCACCAGAATATGCAGCGTGCCGTCATAGATCAGGTCGTGGGCCACGCCCGCGTCGATCTGCTTCTGGCGCAGTTCGGCGATCAGCGACGGGCCGACAATCCCCGCCACCGACCAGGCGGTGAGGATGCGGCCATGGATCGCCCCGACCATCTGCGTGCCGAACAGATCGGCGAGATAGGCGGGCACGGTGGAAAAGCCGCCGCCATACATGGTCAGGATCACGCAGACCGCCGCGACGAACAGACCCGCCTGGCCGTGATGGCCGAGGATCGGCAGGGCGTAATAGAGCGCCATGCCGAAGATGAAGAACACCGCGTAAGTCGTTTTGCGGCCGATATAATCCGATACCGACGCCCAGAAGAAGCGTCCCAGGCTGTTGAACAGGCTGATGAGGCCGACGAGGCCCGCCGCCGCCGCGACGATCCGCGTCTTCTGCGCGGCGGCGTCGCCCGCGGCGCCGATCAGCTTGGCGCCGAAGATGTCCTGCATCATCGGGCTCGCCATGGCGATGACGCCGATGCCCGCCGTGACGTTCAGGCACAGCACCGCCCAGATCAGCCAGAATTGCGGGGTCTTCCAGGCCTCATTGAGATGCACGTCCTTGTGGGTGATCATCGATTTCGCCGCCGGGGCCGGGTGCGTCCAGCCCTCGGGCCTCCAACCCGTGGGAGCCACGCGGAAGCCGAAGGCGCCCGCCGACATGGACAGGAAATAGAGGACGCCCATCGCCATCAGGGTCCAGCCGACGCTTTCGGTCGCGCCATAGGGGCTGAAACGGTGCATCAGCGCCACCGCGATCGGGGCCCCGATCAACGCGCCGCCGCCATAGCCCATGATCGCCATGCCGGTCGCCATGCCGCGACGGTCGGGAAACCATTTGATCAGGGTCGACACCGGGGAAATATAGCCGAGGCCCTGGCCGACGCCGCCGATGAAGCCGGCGCCCAGCCACAACAGCCAGAGCTGGTGGACCATGACGCCAATCCCGCCGATGATCAGCCCGCCGCCCCAGCACAAGGCGGCGATGAATCCGGCCTTGCGCGGCCCGGCGTGTTCGAGCCAGCCGCCGAACAGAGCCGCCGATATGCCCAGCATGGCGATGAAGATTTCAAAGGTCGGCGTGACCATCGGCACGGTCCAGTTGCAGGACCGGGTGACAAGCATGTCGAAAAAGCCGAGGCTCCTGCAGGCGGCGGCGTCGGTATGGCTGAGCATCTTGCTCATCGGCAGCCAGAACACCGAAAAGCCATAGGCCATGCCGATGCAGAGGTGAATCGCCAAAGCCGCCGGAGGAACCAGCCAGCGGTTGAATCCGGGCTTGGCCACGGTCGCTTGACGGTCAAGCAAACCCGGCGCCATGGGCGCGCCAGTAACACTAGTCATTTTATCCTCCAAGTTCGGCGCTTTGCGCCTTTCACAACTTTTGGCGTTGCTATTTTATTTCGCCGGGCCTCTACCCGGTTTTCCTCCGTTTGACCTTTTCCCGCGCCGCGCTCACCAGGGGCGGCAGGTTTTGTCCCGGCTCGGCGGCGGCGGCGAGAAAATCCTCGCGCATTTTCGGCGTCCAGAACTTGTTGATATGGCCGGCGATCGAGTCGACCGCCTGGTCATGCGGATAGGCGTGGAAGAAATCGGCGATTTCCCTGGCCATGCGGATCAGCTTGGCCTTGTTGTCGTCGTGAGCGAATGAAGCGTTGTCCTGGTTCATGACGCGGCGGCCTCCGGTCCGGCGGCCTGTTCACTCTCGAAGGCGCCGGAAAAAACCATCATGCTGTCGGCGCGGGCGATCGCCGCGAGCGTCAGGCCGAGAGCCCGCGCGCGTTCGATGGCGAGCGAGGTCGGCGCCGAAATGGCGACAAGCGCGGGCGCGCCGAAAATCGCGGTCTTTTCGACCATTTCGAACGAGGCGCGGCTGGTGACGACGACAAATCCCTCGCGCGGCGACACGCCCTCGCGGATCAGGGCGCCGATCAGCTTGTCCAGCGCGTTGTGGCGCCCGACATCCTCGCGCAGCGCCCGGATGGCGCCGTCGCGGGTGCAGAAGGCCGCGCCATGAATGGCGTGGGTCAGTGCGTTGAGCTTCTGGCCGCGGTCGAGCTTGGCGAGCGCCGAAAAAACCGCGCGCGGCGCGATGGGCGCGGCGGGGACAAGCCTTTCGGCCTGGGGCAGTTGCTCGACCGTTTCCACCCCGCACAGGCCGCAGGAGGTGCGCCCGGTGATCGCGCGGCGCCGCGCCAGATGCTCGCGAAAACGCCCCGGCGCCAGTTCGATATGGAGTTCGAGGCTCTTTTCCCGCGGCGCGACCCGAACCGAACGGATTTCGCTCGCCGCGCGCACGATCCCCTCGGTCAGGCTGAAGCCGAAAGCGAAATCCTCCGCGTCGCCGGGGCTCGCCATCATCACCGCATAGGGCGCGTCGCCATAGATGAAACTCACCGGGATTTCGCTGGCGATCTCGCGCCACGCCGGCGTCGCGATCCCGTTCGTGGAGTCGATCCGTTGCGCCTTGGTCAGGCGCGAAGCTGGAGGGCGGTCACTCCGCGGCATCCGGCGACGCCTCCAGAACTTTTCGCATGGCCACGTCTTCCTCGGCATTGCGCTCCTGCCACGACGACAGCGCGTTGACGCGCCGCACCTCGACCGCCGTGACCTTGTATTCCGGGCAATTTGTGGCCCAGTCCGAATTGTCGGTGGTCACCACATTGGCGCCCGAGCCGGGGAAGTGGAACGTCGTATAGACCACGCCCGGCTGCATGCGTTGCGAGATTCTGGCGCGGAGCGTGGTGTCGCCGGCGCGGCTGGAGAGCGAGACCAGATCGCCGTCCACGACGCCGCGCTGTTCGGCGTCGAATGGATGGATTTCGAGCACGTCTTCAGGGTGCCACAGGACGTTGTCGGTGCGGCGCGTCTGCGCCCCGACATTATATTGCGACAATATGCGCCCGGTGGTGAGGATCAGCGGATAGCGCGGGCCGCTGCGCTCGCGGGTCGGCACATATTCGGTCAGCATGAAACGGCCCTTGCCGATGACGAACCGATCGACATGCATGATCGGCGTGCCTTCCGGGGCCTGGTCGTTGCACGGCCATTGCACCGAGCCCAGTTCGTCGAGTTTCCGGTAGCTCACCCCCGCGAAGGTCGGGGTCAGGGCCGCGATCTCGTCCATGATCTCGGACGGGTGGTTGTAATTCATCTCATAGCCCATGGCCTGGGCGAGTTCGACGCCAACGCGCCATTCGTCCTTGCCGCACAGCGGGGCGATCACCTTGCGGACGCGGTTGATCCGGCGCTCCGCGTTGGTGTAGGTGCCGTCCTTCTCCAGGAAGGAGCAGCCCGGAAGGAAAATATGGGCGTATTTGGCGGTCTCGTTCAGGAAGATGTCCTGGATGATCACGCATTCCATCGCCGCGAGCCCCGCGGTGATGTGCTGGGTGTTAGGGTCGGACTGGGCGATGTCCTCGCCCTGCACGAACAACCCCTTGAAATTGCCCTCGATCGCCTCGTCGATCATGTTGGGAATGCGCAGGCCCGGCTCGTCGTCGAGCTTCACGGCCCAGTGTTTTTCGAAGCTCTCGCGGACGTCGTTGCGCGCCACATGGCGATAGCCGGAAAATTCATGCGGGAAGGAGCCCATGTCGCAGGAGCCCTGGACATTGTTCTGGCCGCGCAGGGGATTCACCCCGGCGCCGACATGGCCGATATTGCCGGTGGCCATGGCCAGATTGGCCAAAGCCATGACGGTCGTCGAGCCCTGACTGTGCTCTGTGACGCCCAGGCCGTAATAGATCGCGGCGTTCTTCACACTGGCGTAAAGACGGGCGGCGGCCCGCACGTCCCTGGCCGGGACGCCGGTGTATTGCTCCATTTCCTCCGGCGAATTCTGCTGCGAAGCGACGAAGCGCGCCCAGGTGTCGAATTGTTCGAGGTCGCAGCGCGCGCGGACGTAAGAATCGTCCACCAGCCCTTCGGTGACGATGACATGGGCCAAAGAATTCAAGAGCGCGACATTGGTCCCCGGCTTGAGCTGGAGATGATAATCGGCCTTTACATGGGGCGTGCGCACGAGGTCGATCGCCCGCGGATCGGCGATGATCAGGCGGGCGCCGGCGCGCAGGCGCTTCTTCATCCGTGAAGCGAAGACCGGATGGCCGTCGGTGGGATTGGCCCCGATGAGCAGAATGACATCGACCTCGTCGACCGACTTGAAGTCCTGGGTTCCCGCCGACGTGCCAAGCGTGCTGTTGAGGCCGTAGCCGGTCGGCGAATGGCAGACGCGGGCGCAGGTGTCGACATTGTTGTTGCGGAAGGCGGCGCGGGCCAGTTTTTGAAGAACGAAGACTTCCTCATTGGTGCAGCGCGACGAGGTGATGACGCCGATCGATTCGCGCCCATGGGCCGCCTGGATTCGTTTGAGTTCGGCGGCGGCGCGCGAAATGGCCTCGTCCCAGCTCACCTCGCGCCAGGGGTCGGTGATCTTCTCGCGGACCATCGGCTTCAGCATGCGATCCTTGTGGGTCGCATAGCCGTAGGCGAAGCGGCCCTTGACGCAGCTGTGGCCCTCATTGGCCTGCCCGCTTTTGTACGGAACCATGCGGACCAGTTCCTCGCCGCGCATTTCCGCCTTGAAGGAACAGCCGACGCCGCAATAGGCGCAGGTGGTTACGATCGAATGTTCGGGCATTCCGCGCGCCGCGACGCTTTTCTCGATCAGGGAGCCGGTCGGGCAGGCCTGGACGCAGGCGCCGCAGGAGACGCATTCCGAATTGATGAAATCGGTCGGGCCGGGTTTTACGCGCGAGTCGAAGCCGCGGCCTTCGACGGTGAGGGCGAATGTGCCCTGAACCTCCTCGCAGGCGCGCACGCAGCGGCTGCAGACGATACATTTGGCCGGATCATAGGCGAAATAGGGATTCGACAGATCGGGGGCGTCGTCGAGATGGTTCGCGCCCTCGAAGCCGTAGCGGATCTCGCGCAGGCCGACCTCGGCGGCGGCGTCGAGGAACTCGGCCCCGCCGGCGGAGGTCAGGACGTCACGCGGATAATCGGACGCGTAAAGCTCGATCACGCCGCGGCGCAGGCGGGCGAGCTTTTCGCTCTGGGTATGGACCACCATTCCCTCTTCCGCCGGGGTCGTGCAGGAGGCGGGCGTGCCGCGCCTGCCTTCGATTTCCACCAGACAGAGCCGGCAGGAGCCGAAGGGTTCGAGATTGTCGCTGGCGCAGAGTTTTGGGATCTTGACGCCGCGCGACATGGCGGCCGCCATGACCGACGTCCCGACAGGAACGGTGACCTTTTCGCCGTCGATGGTGAGGCTGACTTGCTTCTCCGCGACGCGGATCGGCGTGCCGTAATCCAGTTCCTTGATCAGGCTCATGGCGAGCTCCTATTCGGCGGCTGTCCTGCGCGCGGCGGCGGCGAAATCCTCGGGGAAGCGGTCGATCGCGGACAGGACGGGCATGGGGGTGAGGCCGCCGTGGGCGCAGAGCGAACCGTCGGTCATGACCTCGCAAAGATCGCGCACCAGCGCGAGATTGGCTTCGACATTGTGGCCGGCGATGATCTTTTCGATCGTCTCTTCGCCGCGCACCGCCCCGACCCGGCAGGGCGTGCATTTGCCGCAGCTCTCCGCGGCGCAGAAATGAAAAGCGAAACGCGCCATTTTCGCCATGTCGACCGTGTCGTCGAAAACGACGAT
>JAJYCZ010000163.1 GCA_021777915.1 Pseudomonadota bacterium
TGACCTATCTCAACCCGCTGCGCTATTTTCTGGTGGTGATCCGCGCCGTATTCCTCAAGGGCGTCGGCGTGTCGGTTCTGTGGCCGGAGCTTTTGGCCATGACCTTGCTTGGCGTCGGAATGCTGGCTTTCAGCGTCCTGAGATTCCGCAAGACGCTGGATTGACGCCGCCTGGTTTTTGGGAGCCTCCCCCATCTCCTCTTTTCCGGTGGCGTGCCGACCCCATGAGGAGCTATGGACCTCGGCGCCCCTGGCGCGCCCGTGCCGCTTACAGTCCTCCGGCGGAAAGTTCTATGATTTCCTCGGTGATTTCGGCCTGGCGGATACGCCGCTCGTCGGCTTGCAAATTGTTCAATTTATCGTCCACCTGCCGGCGCGCGGCGGCCATCGCCTCCATCCGCGCCTGGTTCTCGGCGGCGAATGAATGCAGGGCGGCCTGGCAGAGCTGGGCGTGGAGATAATCGGCGGTCAGTCCGCGCAAAAGAATCTCTGGCGCGAGTTGCACAAGGGGCGGCTCGCCGTTAGCGCGCGAGGCGAAAAGTTCGGGATCGAGCGGGAACAGGCGGCGCCGGATCACTTCGAATCGGCGTTGACCGCTCCAGCTGGTATAAACAACATCGAGGCGGACGATTTTTTGCGCGGCGATGCGCACGAACAGCTTTTGGGCGATGCGTTCGGCCAATTTGGGCGCGCCCGCGCCGTGCGACGCCGCAGCCCCGGTCCAGAAGGGCTTGACGCCCCTTTGGGTCGCCAGTTGCGCGCCGCGCGCGCCGACCAAAAACAATTCGCCCATCGCGAGAGACGGTCCAAGCGCGGCAAAAACCCTCTCGCTGAAGGCGCCAGCGAATCCTTGCTCCGCGACGAACACCACCAGCCCGGTTTGCGCGTCGCCGCGCGCGGGCTCGGGCTGCGCCGTCGCCAAGGCGAGCGCTCGGCCAATGGCGACGGCGATCGTTCGCGCATAGGCGTCCACAGCGATGAGCTGGTCGCGCGCGGTCTGCGCGCGCGTGGCGGCGAGGCCGCGCAGGGCGCTGAAGACCTGCCCCAGTTGACGCACGCTTTCGATACGCGCCCGGATTTCGGAAAGCCTCTCGCTCATGGCTTTTCGCCACAGGCCTGGGCGTGGCGGCGCAGCGCCGCGTGAAAAATCTCCGCCGCCGCGCCGGACAGGACGCCCGAGCCATCGATCTCCGCGACAGCTTCCGTAGCATCGCGCATCAGCGCGGCGCGCAAACCGTCGCGAAAAGCCGGAATTTTCTCCAGCGGCAGCGGATCGAGCAGGCCGGCCTGCGCCGCCGCCGCAAGCCCGACCTCCTCGGCAAGGCTGAGCGGCGCATGCTGTGGCTGGTTGAGCAGGGCGCGGATGCGCGCGCCACGCGTCAGCCGTCCGCGCACCCGCGCATCCGGCATGCCGCCGAACCGCGTGAACATCTCCAGTTCGAGAAATTGCGCGTAATCGAGACGAAGCGAAGCCGAGGCCTCGCGCAAGGCGCGCGCCTGGGTCTTGCCGCCGACGCGGCTGACGCTGAGGCCAATATCCACCGCCGGCTTCTGGCCTTCGTGAAACAGCCGCGCGTCGAGCACGATCTGGCCGTCGGTGATCGAAATCAAATTGGTCGGAATATAAGCGCTGAGGTTGCCGACGTCGGTTTCGGCGATCGGCAAAACGGTGAGCGATCCACCGCCCTTTTCGCGCGACAATTTTGCGGCGCGCTCCAGCAGACGGGCGTGAACGTAGAAAATGTCGCCGGGATAGGCCTCGCGGCCGGGTGGCTGGCGCGTGAGCAGCGCGATTTCTCGATGGCAGGCGGCGTGCTTGGTCAGATCGTCGACCACCACCAGGGCGTGCTGGCCGCGATCACGGAAATATTCCGCCATGGCGAAGCCGGCGAAGGGCACCATCCATTGCAGGCCGGGCGGCGCGGCGGCGCCGGCGACGACGGCGACGCACCGCTCCGGCGCGCCTTGGGAGAAAATCGCGTCGATGGCGCGCCGGACGCTCGACGTCTTCTGGCCGATCGCGACATAGACGCAGATCATGTCGCTGGTCTTCTGGTTGATGATTGTATCGACCGCCAATGTGGTCTTGCCGATCGCGCGGTCGCCGATAATCAATTCACGCTGGCCGCGTCCGAGCGCGAACAAGGCGTCGATGACCAGAATGCCGGTCTGCGCCGGCTCCGTGACGTAATCGCGCTCGGCGATCGCCGGGGCCGGTCGTTCGATCGGATCGAAACGCTCCATTGCGACCGGCCCCTTGCCGTCGAGCGGCCGGCCCAAGGGATCGATCACGCGCCCAAGCAGGCCAGGCCCGACCGGCGCGCGCAGCACGTCGCCGGTCCCGCGCGCGATGTCCCCGGCTTCGATCGTTTCTCCCGGGTCGATCAGCACGGCGTGAACGAAGTCCCTGTCGAGCGAATGAGCGAAGCCGAAAGTTCCCTTGTCGAAACGCAGCACTTCGTCTAGCCGCAGGTTCGGCAGACCGGAAATTTTCACCACGCCGTCGCCGATTTGCTCAACGCGCCCGATTTCCTCGGCGCGCGGGCCCAGCGCGGCCTGGTCCACCCGCGCCTGGGCCTGCTCCAGCCACGACGCGGACGGCGTTTCAGTTTCGCCGGTCATGGCTCAGCTCCGCGAGAATTTCTGCGAGATCGGCGCGCCAGCTGTTGCTCAGGGCGAAATGCGGGGTGCGAAGCTCCAGGCCGGCAATCAGCGCGGGATCGACCAAAAACGCCAGTTCCGGCGCCGCGCCGAGCGCGGAGGCCAGCGCCGCCCCGATCCGCGACTGTTCCGAATTATCGAGGGGCGTCGCGGAAATCAGTTCGACGGCGCCGCCCGTGACCAGACTCTGCCGAGTCTGTTCCGATTGCGCGCCAAGTTTCTCGATCAACCAATGCAAGAAGGCCGCGCGCACCGCCGCGCCGTCGAGGCGCGCGGCGAGGCGCCCCGCGATCGTCACGGCGAGCCGGCCGGCTTGCGCCGCCCATTCCTGCTCGGAATCCTGCCGCCGCCGCGCGAGATCCGCCGCCGCCGCGCTCCGCGCCCGCGCGGCCTCGGCCTGCGCCTGCTCCATCAGAACCCGTTTGGCTTCGACGGCCTCCTGCCGCGCCCGGGCCAGAATCGCCTCGCGCTCCGCGGCGAAGCCGTCGCTGCGTTCTTCGGCTTCCGCCAGAGCCCGCGCCGCCGCCTCTTTATCGCGGCGCGCCTGTTCGAGCAGGTCCTGGGCCTGACGGCGCCTCTGTTCGATCATGCCCGCGACCGGCCGCCAGAAAAACCGTCCGAGAATCCAGATCAGGATCAGGACATTGACGGTCTGGAGACCGAAGGTCCACCAGTCGAAGGTCATTTCAGTAGCGGATTGGCGAAGAGCAGCAGAAGGGCGATGACCAGGCAATAGATCGCCATGGTTTCGATCATCGCCAGGCCGACGAACAAAGTGCGGGAAATGACGCCGGCCGCCTCGGGCTGGCGGGCGATCGCGTCCATGGCGGCGGCGACGGCGCGGCCTTCGGCCAGAGCCGGGCCAATCGCGCCGAACGAAACGGCGACGGCGGCCCCGATAATGCTTGCAAACTCCAACCAATTCATGAGGTTTCCTTTTCCAGCTTGTCCGAGGGCGGCAGATCCAGCCCCTCGGCGATGAAAACCATGGCGAGCACAGCGAAAATATAGGCTTGCACGGCGCCGGTGAGCAGGTCGAGCGCCATCAGCGGAATCGGAACCAGCAAACCCGCCAGCGAAAGCACGATTCCGATGACGAAAACGCCGCTCATCACATTGCCGAACAGGCGAACCAGCAGCGAAAAGATCCGGGTCAGGCTCTCGACGAAATTGAGCGGAACAAGGAGCAGGTTCGGCTTGGCGAAAGTCGCGAGATAGCCGCGCCAGCCGCCGACGCGCACGCCGAAGACGATCACCGCCAGGAAGACCAGAAAAGCCAGGGCCGCGTCCGTCTCCAGATGGGCGGTCGGCGGCTCAACGCCCGGAACGAGGCTCGACCAGTTGGCGGCGAAAATGAACAGGAACAGGGAGCCGATGAAGGCGCGATAGGGCGCCGGTTCGACCCGCATCGTATCGCGAATCTGACTGTCGACGCTTTCGACCAGAAGTTCGATGAAGGCCTGAAACGCGCCCGGGACCAGACGCAAGCGCCGTGAGGCGAGAAAGGCGCCGAAGGACAGGCAGGCCACGATAGCTGAGGCGGTCACGACGGGCGCGCTGACGGGAACAGGACCGAGATGGAAAAGGGGCGCGGTGACCAGCGGCGAATTCATGGCGCGTCCCTCGTCAGATGGCGCATCATGACGGCTCGCCCGGCCAATATGCCCGCGGCGGTCGCCAGCAGCGTCCCCGCCCCGCCGCGGCTGGCGAAAACCAGCAGCGCGCCGAGCAGAATGAAGCGCCCGGCGATGAAGATCATGGTCCCGGCGAGACCGGCGCCGCGCGCCAGCGCCAGCGCGCTGCGCCGCACGGCATGGAAATAGAGAACGCCGCCGAAACCGCCGAGGAGGCCGAAGCCCCCGAGGCGCAACATCCATTTCCCGAGGGCCGGATCGAAGCTCACGCCTTTTCCACCCATTTCCAGGCCGACCAGCAGCCGAGGCCAAGACCGACCAGCAGCAAGGGCGCTGTCCAGAACAGACCGGAATGCAGCGCGCGGTCAAGCCACCGGCCTACATACAGGCCGATCAGGGCCGGCATAACGATCATCCACCCCAGCACGCCAATCTGGGCCAGCCTGCGGCTGACCGAGGGCTCGCCGCCCTCCCGCCCGCGCCGCTCGCGCTCGGCGTCGCGCCGGGCCGCCTTCACCAGCTCGTCGTTCTCGTCGGGCGCCGTCATCTAGAACTCATGGTTTCGGCCGGGACGCAGATGGCGCATGATCTGCCGGATCGCGGCAAGGTGCAGCCGCGTCACGTCGACGCGCTCGGACTTTTCCGCTTCGCTCTCCTCGCGGAAGCGGGCGAGAACATCCCTGTCGAGCATTTCCAGATCTTCGCCCGCCACCGCCTCGGGGGTCGCGATGGCGATTTCGCGGCCATTATCGATGGTCAGAACGCCGCCCCTGACCGCGCAGAACCGCCGGCGCCCATCGGCGCTCCGCCAACTCACCACCGAAACCGCCAGGCTGGTGAGGAAATCGGCGTGGCCGGGCAGGACGCCGAACGACCCGCTGGCGTCCCGCGCGCGAAGGGACAGAACGCCGCTCTCGTCGACGATCACCGATAAGGGCGTGACGATGCGCAGCCTCACACCGGCGCCCCCGCTTTCGCCTTGGCTTCCTTCTCGCGCGCCTCGTCCAGCGCGCCGACCATGTAGAGCGAGTTCTCGGCCCAGTCGTCTGTCTCGCCGTCGAGAATGGCGCGGCAGCCTTCCAGCGTGTCGGCGAGAGCGACGCTGCGGCCGGGCGTCCCGGTGAACGCCTCCGTGACGACGAAAGGCTGGCTGAGGAAACGTTGCAGCCGCCGCGCCCTGGCGACGATCCGACGGTCAGCCGCCCCCAGCTCCTCGACGCCGAGCAGGGCGATGATATCCTGCAAGTCCTTGAAGCGCGCCAGAATTTCACGCGCCCGCTCGGCCAGTCGATAATGGGCTTCGCCAACGATTAGGCGATCCAGCAGAGCCGAGGACGAACCGAGCGGATCGACAGCCGGATAAAAGCCTTCCGCCGCGAGTTGGCGCGACAGCATGATGGTGCTGTCCATGTGGCTGGAAATGGCGGTGACCGCGGGATCGGTGAAGTCGTCGGCCGGCACATAGACCGCCTGAATGGCGGTGACGGCGGCCCCCGCCGCCGAGGCGATGCGCTCCTGCAAGGCCGCGACCTCGCTTGCGAGCGTCGGCTGATAGCCGACGCGCGACGGCAGGCGCCCGAGCAGGCTGGAGACCTCGGCGCCGGCCTGGACGAAGCGGAAGATATTGTCCATCAGCAGCAGGACGTTGTTGTGCTTCTGGTCGCGGAAATATTCCGCCATGGTCAGCGCCGTCAGCGGGGCCCGCCAGCGCGCCCCAGGCGGCTCGTTCATCTGGCCATAAACCAGCACGGTGCGCTCCAGCACGCCGGTTTCGCGCATTTCCGTCCACAATTCGTGCCCCTCGCGGGAGCGCTCGCCGACGCCGGCGAAAACAGAAATGCCCTGGTATTTCTTGACCATGGCGTGGATCAGCTCCATCACCAGAACGGTCTTGCCGACCCCGGCGCCGCCGAACATCGCCGCCTTGCCGCCCTGGACCAGGGGGCTGAGCAGGTCGATGACCTTGATTCCGGTTTCGAAAATCCTGGTCGCCGAGCTTTCGTCCTCAAGCCGCGGCGGCGGATGATGGATCGGCCTACGCGGCGTGTCGGCGGGAAGCTGGAAGCCGAAATCGCCGACATGACCCAAGGCGTCGAACAGCCGACCGAGCACGGCTTCGCCCACCGGCGCCGTCAGCGGCTCGCCTGTGGAACGCGCCGCCACGCCGCGCGACAGGCCGGAGGTCGCTTGCATGGCGATGGCGCGCACGGTGCGCGAATCGAGATGGCTATGGACTTCCAGAACCAGAGGTTCGGGATGGTCCCAAAGCACATCGATGGCGCTGTTGATCGGCGGCAGCCGGCCGGCCGCGATACGCACGTCCACGACCGCGCCGCGGACGGAAACGACCCGCCCTTCAAACTTTGGTCCAGTCATTTTTCCCGACCGCGCCTGAATTCTTCATTAGCCGAGGCGCTGATTGCCGTCGCGCCAACTCCGCGCGAGAATCTGGCGCCGCAAGCAGCCGATAGTCAACCCGGTCCCAAAGACACAGGATAGGCACGCGAGGTGTGATGGAGACTCAACGCGCCGCTCGGCGGCTCGGCGGGGAGCCCATGCGCCGATTCTCGGCGAAGAGATCTGAAATCGAGATTTCTTTGGCGACGATGGGCATGCAACTCGCAACCAGGCAGGCTGGGGTCGCGCTTCGCGCAAAACAGGCCTCGGGTCATGGACTTCCGACCGGGCGTGAGGGGGCACCCGACGTCGTTAACGGAGACGACGCCGAGGCGCGCCTGAGCGTGGCAACAATCAATAAATGCAGTATATTACATAGTTAATTTTGGTTGTGGGGCCCGCAACGAACGACAATCAAGGCTTTTGCGCCTTGCGCCTCCGGTGCTGATCTTGGCGATTTGAACGCGCCACGCATCAAAAGCAAAGCTCGGATACGAGGCGGTCGCGGTCCCCGAATGTCGTGACAGGCCGCCGTTGGTGGAGTCCCATCATCGACGAACGGGAACGGCTTGGTTCAAGGACGATGGTCCCTGACGGGTGGCAAGCGGGAATAAGCTGGAGGGCACGTTTAGGTGGGACGGCGGCCCAATAGGATACTGAATATTAACCATCTTCGGTAATTACTCGTCTCGATGGCCAGGGCGTCCCAAGGCCAGACAGGCGTCTTTGAGGGCCTCGGCGGGCGACATATTTCTTTCGGGCGGGTGAGGGCTTCGCATGCGCGTATTATTGATCGAAGACGACAGCGCCACCGCGCAAAGCATCGAACTGATGCTCAAGGTCGACAATTTCAACGTCTATACGACGGATCTCGGCGAAGAGGGCGTCGATCTCGGCAAGCTCTACGACTACGACATCATCCTGCTCGACCTGAACCTGCCGGACATGTCGGGCTATGAAGTCCTGCGTCACCTCCGTGTCGCCAAGGTCAAGACGCCGATCC
>JAJYCZ010000164.1 GCA_021777915.1 Pseudomonadota bacterium
ATTGATCGGCGAGATTTTCAGAAATGCTTTCGACAACGATCTTCTGGCCCAGGGCAACGATCAGGCGGTGTTCGACATTCCCGCCGGGCGGCTCGCCATGACCACCGACGGCTATGTCGTCTCGCCCTTGTTCTTCCCCGGCGGCGACATCGGCTCGCTGGCCGTGCACGGCACCGTCAACGATCTCGCCATGGCCGGGGCGCGGCCCCTGCATCTTTCCGCGAGTTTCATTCTGGAGGAAGGCTTTCCGCTTTCCGACCTGCGGCGCATCGCGCAAAGCATGGGCGACGCCGCGCGCGTGGCGGGGGTGAAAATCATCACCGGCGACACCAAGGTGGTCGAGCGCGGCAAGGCGGACGGCGTGTTCATCTCGACGGCGGGAATCGGGATCGTGCCGGAGGGGGTGCATCTCTCGGGCGACCGCGCGCGGCCGGGCGACGCGATCCTGGTTTCCGGCTCGATCGGCGATCATGGCGTCGCCATCATGTCGAGCCGCGAAAACCTGCAATTCGAAACCGCCATTCTTTCCGATTCCGCCGCGTTGCACGGTCTGGTCGCGGCGATGGTGGCGGCCTGCGGCGAGGATCTGCGCCTGATGCGCGACCCGACCCGCGGCGGACTGGCGGCGACGCTCAACGAGATCGCCCATCAATCGGGCGTCGGCATCCGCATCGAGGAGGGCGCGCTGCCGATCAAAAGGGAAGTGGCGGCGGCCTGCGAATTACTGGGCCTCGATCCGCTGTTCGTCGCCAATGAAGGCAAGCTCGTCGCCTTCGTCGCCCCGGAAGCCGCGCAAAAACTCCTCGCCGCGATGCGCGCCCACGACCTCGGCCGCGACGCCGCGCTCATCGGCCATGTCGTCGAGGACGACCAGAACTTCGTGCAAATGGCCACAAGCTTCGGCGGCGACAGAATCGTCGACTGGCTCTCCGGCGAACAATTGCCAAGAATTTGCTGAGGGCGCGAATATGCGAATTCTGCTGTTCTGCCATTCCTTCAACAGCCTTATGCGATTGGCCCTTGTTTCCGACTCGTCGGAAACAAGGGCGCACGCCGGCGCCAGCCGACGGCGGCTACCATCGGTCCTTTTCAAGCGCCGATGGTATGAGGCTTTCGGGCGCGACGAAATCGAGAAGATGCGCCGCAACTTCCGGGGCTGCGATCCTTCCGATCACGTCGCGCGGCGCAATTTCATCCGCAAGGTCGTGAAATCGCGCACGCCCCTTCATCTCGCGGTTCATCGATCGCTGGCCGGGAGGACTGCACAGCCATGAACCCATCCGGCGCCGTCCTCGTCGTCGACGACGAATTGCGCTCGCTCGAATCCCTGCAGCGCGTGCTTTCCGAGGAATTCGACGTGCTCTGCGCGCAAAACGCGATGGAGGCGGAAGCGATCCTCGCCGGCGATCTGGTTCAGGTGATATTGTGCGACCAGCGCATGCCGGGCGAAACCGGCGTCGAGTTCCTGCGTCGCGTCCGCGAGGCCTGGCCCGACCCGGTGCGGATGATCATTTCCGGCTTTTCGGAATCCGAAGACATCATCGCCGGGGTCAACGAAGCCGGCATCTATCAATATATCACCAAGCCCTGGCACCCCGAGAGGCTGATCGACTGCGTGCGCGACGCGGTCAGGCTCTACCGGATGCAAAAGGAGCAAGGAGGGCTTGGCGCCGACGCCAAGCCCTCGCGCGAGACGCTTGATCGCGTGCTCCGTGACAGGCGGCGCGAGCAGCGCCGGATGTTCGAATTCGACCGCATCGTGCATGATCCCGATGGGCCGATGGGTGAAACAATTGTGTTAGCCCGCCGGGCGACGCGTTACGATATTTCGGTGCTTATCACCGGCGCATCGGGCGCGGGCAAGGAACTTCTGGCGCGCGCGATCCATTTCGGCTCCGGGCGCTGGGAAAAACCCTTCGTCATCGAAAACTGCGGCGCCTTGCCCGACGAACTGCTCGAAAGCGAATTATTCGGCTGCAAGAAGGGCGCCTATACCGGCGCCTATCAGGACCGCATCGGCCTGTTCGAACTCGCCGACGGCGGCACGATTTTCCTTGATGAAATCGGCGAAACCTCACCCGCCTTCCAGGTGAAATTGCTTCGCGTGCTGCAAGAGGGCGAAATCCGTCCTCTCGGCGCGACCAGGTCGCGCAGGGTCGATGTGCGGGTGATCTCGGCGACCAATCGCGATCCCGAAAACGATGTGGAACAGGGGCGCTTCCGGCGCGATCTTTTTTACCGCCTCAACGCCTTCCCCATCCATCTGCCGAGCCTGAGCGAGCGCGCCAACGATATCGCCGCGATCGCCGACAATCTCCTCGCCGAGGTCAACCGCGCCTTCCGCCGCAAGGTCAAGGGCTTCGCGCCGGAGACCTTGGCGCTGCTGCGCGAGCATTCCTGGCCGGGCAACATACGTGAATTGCGTAACGAAATTCAGCGCATGGTGGCGATGTCGGACGACGACGGGATGCTGCGGCCCCATCTGCTCTCAAGACGAGTCGGCGCGGGCGCGGCGCATGGAGTCAATGGCGCGCGGCCTGGCGCGCTCAAGGACCAGGTCGAAGCCTTGGAGCGCGCGATCATCGTGCGCGCGCTTGACGAGTTCGACGGCAATATCAGCCGGGCGGCGGAACGCCTCGGCTTGTCGCGCGTGGGCTTGCGCGCCAAAATCGAGCGCTATGATTTGCGCAAGGATCTTTCCCATGACGGCTGACCGCCGCGTGCGGCCCGAAAACATCCTCGCTTTGGCCGGATCGGGACGCGACGCCGAACTGACGGACAATCAGGAATCGGTCTGGCGCGACGTCGTCAAAAGGGTGGACGAGGTCTACTCCGATCTCCTGCGTTACGAGGCCGACCTCGAACGCAAGAACGCGGAGCTCGAAGAGGCGCAAAGCTTCATTTCGAGCGTCATCGCCTCGGTCTCCGACATTCTGGTCGTCTGCGACGACAAAGGGCTCGTGCTTCAGGCCAATCCCGCCTTCGTCGCCCTGCTCGGCCAGACCGAAAAGGAATTGACCGGCCGGGCGCTGCTCGACCTCGTCGTGACGGAAGACCGCGACTTGGCGAAGCGTCATCTCTGCTCCGGAAGCCGGGGCGCCGCAAGCGATTGCGAAATGCGCTTTTTTGCCCTGCGCGGCCCGTCCGACGTCATGGCGATCAATTTTTCGGGACGGTTCGACCATTCCGGCCGCTGCGTCGGCTCGGTCCTGACCGGCCGGCCGATCGGCGAATTGCGCCGCGCCTACCAGGCGCTGCACACCGCCCATCTCGATTTGCAACAGGCTCAGCGCAAGCTGATCGAACAGGAGAAAATGGCGAGCCTCGGCCGGCTGGTCGCAGGCGTCGCCCATGAGCTGAACAATCCGATTTCCTTCGTCTATGGCAATGTCCATGTGCTCGACCGCTATCGTAGGATCTTGACCGATTATTTCGCGCACGAGGCGCGGCTCGACCTCGACGCGTGCGGCGAACTGCGTCGCAAGTTTCGCATCGACTCCATTCTCGCCGATCTCGACCCTCTGATCGAGGGCACGCTGGAAGGAGCGAAACGTATCAGCGAGATCGTCAAGAATCTGCGGCGCATTTCCTTCAACCGGGCGCATGAAGAGCAAAGGATCGATGTCGAACGCATCCTGACCACGGCGATCCAATGGGCGGCGCGCGCCAAGAAGAACCGAGCCAAAATCGATCTTGCCGTCGAGCCCGGCCTGGCGGTTTCCGGCAATGAAGGCCAGATTCATCAAATCGTGGTCAATCTGGTCGACAATGCGATAGACGCCGTGCGCGAACGAAAGGATCCGAGGATCGAGATTCGCGCAGGCCTTTCGGGCGACGAGATCGAGATTTCGGTCGCCGACAACGGGCCCGGAATCGCTGATGTCGCTTTCGACAAAATGTTCGAGCCTTTTTTCACCACCAAGACAGTGGGCGAAGGCACGGGCCTGGGCTTGTGGATTTCATACGCCATAGCCCGCGAGCACGGCGGCTCGATCACCGCCGCCAACCGGGAGCACGGCGGCGCGACGTTCGTCCTGCGGCTGCCCGCTGGGAGTTGATGGCGGCTGACCTTCATGTTGTCCTCGGCGCGCCAACAATCGAGGGCCGTTTTCAGAGGCAAGACTTCAGGTCTTCGTCGCATGCCTGCGGACACCGAAACGCAACGCGAGCACGAGAGCCGGCGAGTATCAAATCGACGAGCAAAAACAGCAAATTAAATGCTTGTTTCTGTTCGCGGGGGCGCGCCGCCGACATCAATCAAGACTTTCGCGCCCCGATGCTTCGGTTCTGATCCTGGCGATTTGAACGCGCGCTCATTTTGAAAAAATAAACTGGGTTGCAGAGCTTTCACGGGTCCCGGAACGTTTGAGGAGCGCGCGGGGACTCGCGCTCTCGGGCGAGGTAGTTCCGCCAGCCTCCAAGCGCGGTAATCTCGCGCGCGCCTCGCAGCGCGTGGCTTTCGCACAAAAATCCGGTCTCGGCGCGGCCGCTCGCCAGCATCACCTTGCCAACGCCAAGCGGCGCCGGAATGGCGTTCACGAAACGGCCGAAGGAGGCGGCCGGCAGAGACCAGACCTCGACTTCAAGCCCCGGACCGACGAAGCCCGGCTCGCAGATCAGGCCCGGCGAGGGCCATCCGGCGCGCGTCGGCCCGCCCCTCGGCCCGCCAGGCGGCGGCCGACAGCAGGGGCTTGATCCGTTCGAGGTCTGGTTCAGGGCAGCGCATGCCGTCCCGATAGCAAGGACTCGTTTCAGACGAGTGAATCCGGAGGAATCTCACCCATGCCCTAGCTCCCGCGCAACGCGAATGGAATTCGAGGGCGTCCCGGGGCAGATCGCCGCCGACATGCTCGGCCGCTCGATCGAGGTGATGGAGAAGCCGTAAGAGCGCCAAGAATGAAGGAGGCCGTCCGGAGCGTGTCAATCAGCGCCGAATAGTTTCCAGGCGGCAGCGTCCAAAAGTTTCCAGTTGGTCAGCTGGCTTTCGGCTGTTTCTGGCGCTGCTTGAAGCGGAAGGACTCGTTTCCGGTTTCCAGGATATCGCAGTGGTGAGTGATGCGATCCAATAAGGCCGTGGTCATTTTGGCGTCGCCGAAGACCGTCACCCATTCGGCGAAATTCAAATTGGTGGTGACGATCAGCGAGGTCTTTTCGTAAAGCTGGCTGATCAGGTGGAACAGCAAGGCGCCGCCGGAAGCCGGGAACGGCAGGTAGCCGAGCTCATCGAGGATTACGGCGTCGGTCTGCGCCAGGCGCCGGGCCATCTCCCCTGCCTTGCCCAGCTGCTTTTCCCGCTCCAACTGGTTCACAAGGTCGACGGCGTTGAAGAAGCGCACGCGTTTGCCCAGATGGATGGCGGCCACGCCCAAGGCCGTCGCCAGGTGCGTCTTGCCCGTGCCGGTTCCCCCGACCAGGATCAGATTGTGCGCGGTTTCCATGAAGGCGGCGTTCGCCAGTTGCTGGATCCGGGCTTGCGGCAATGGCGTTTCCGCCCAGTCGATCCCCGTCAAGTCGCGATGGACCGGAAAGCGCGCCGACTTGAGTTGATACCGCAGGCTGCGGACTTTCCGGTCGGCAAGCTCGGCCTCGATCAGCCGGTCGATCCAGGCTTCGGGCTGGGCCGGCCGTCGCGGCCCCTCGGCCAGCAGTTCGCTCCAGGCCGTCGCCATGCCGTAAAGATGCAGTGCGTTGAGCTGAGCCATGCGGTCAATGGAGGACATGGCCGCCTCCGCGCAAATCATCGTAGCGGCCGCAGTCGGCAAGCGGTTCGATCCGGAGCTTCAGCATCTCCGGCACGTTCAGCGCGACCGGTTGCGCCGGCGCGATCAAGCGGCGCATCTCGTTCATCACCACGGGCGCGCTGACGACGCCGCTGTCCATCGCCAGCTCGCAGGCCACTTCCAGCGCCTCCAGGCCAAGCTCGCGCGCCATCATCAGCAACTCGACGAAGGCCCGGTCGCCCTTGGGCTGCTTGAGGATGCGATCGCGCACAAGCCGAATGGGCGTGGGCAAATCCCAGTCGAGGAACGGCGCGCCGTTGCGCAGCGCGCCGGGCTTGCGCTCCAGGATCGGCAGGTAATGCCAGGGATCGCAGATCAATTGATCGCGCACGAAGCGGCGGGCGTGCTCGGCGATCACCGCGCCGTCGGCCACGATCCGCACCGTTGTCGCGGTGCTGCGCGCCGAGACCGTGCGCCCGGCGAACGCCGCCGGAACGGAGTAGCGATTGCGGTCCAACGTCACAAGACAGGTGCTGGAGGCGCGCAGCATATGCTCCACATAGCCATCGAACGGCGCGGTGACTTTCCGCAAGGCGACCTGCTCGGTCGCGAAGCAGGTCGCGATGGATTGCTCCGGCGCCACCGGATGCTTGCGCTGCGCCAGTTCCCGGCAGCGCGTCGCCAGCCAGTCGTTCAGCGCCTCGAAGCTGGGAAAGCGCGCGAGCGGCGTAAACAACCATTCCCTTATGTTGCCGACCTGGTTCTCGACCTGACCCTTCTCCCAGCCCGAGGCCGGCGTGCAGGCGACCGGCTCGAACAGATAATGGTTGGCCAGCGCCATGAAGCGGCGATTGAACCGGCGCTCCTTGCCGGTGAAGATAGTTTCCACCACCGCCTTGAGGTTATCGTAGACCATGCGCAAGGGCGCGCCGCCGAAGAAGGCGAAGGCCCGGTCATGGGCGTCGAACACCATCTCCTGCGTCTCGCGCGGATAGGCGGCGACGAACATCTGGCGGCTGAAAGCCAGGCGAAAATGTGCGACCTTGATGGTCTGCACGACGCCCGCGAGTTCGACGTGCTCGTGACTCCAGTCGAATTGGCAGACCTCGCCCGGCGCAAAGCTCAGCGGAACGAAGGCTTGCGTTGGGGCGGCTCCGGATTTGGCCGCCTTCCAGCCTCGCACGAACCGCTGCACGCTGTCGTAGGCGCCACGGTAGCCCTCGACCTGCAAGCCCTCGAACAACCGGCGCGCCGTGCGGCGCTGGCTTTGGGAAGCAGGCGTTCGGCCAGCAACCAGCCTTCCAGCATCTCCTGGAAAGACCCCAGCATCGGCGCCGGCTGCGTGCGGCGGCGGTAAATGGGTTCCGCCTGGGTTCGGCAATGTTTGCGAACGGTGGGACGAGACAACTTCAGGTCACGCGCGATCGAGCTGATGCTCTCCTTGCTGACCAAGCGACGGCGCCGGATCTCGGCAATCATATCCATCAACAACACCCCAGACTCTCCGGCCAAAAAACCGGATGATCGCATGGACCAGGGTGGAAACTATTGGACGCTGTTTACCCCCGGAATCTGGAAAGTTTTGCACGCTGTTTTACAATTAGGACGGGTTCTCAAGGGCAAGAGCCCGGGCGGACTGGCCTATGGATATCGCGTCGCCGCTGGTGATGATGGGCGCGGCGGTCGCGAGATCGATCCGGGGGAAGCCGACACCGTCCGACGCATCTTTCGTGAGTTCGCAGCCGGCGCCAGCCCCGAGGCGATCGCGAAAAGGCTCAACAAGGAATCGATCGCCGGTCCCGGCGGCCGCCTCTGGTCCAATACAACGCTGCGCGGCCAAGCCGATCGAGGAACAGGCCTTCTCAATAATGCGCTTTACCGCGGCGTGCTCGAATGGAACCGCTGCTCCTATGTGAAGGATCCGCGGACCGGGCGTCGGATCGCCCGCCCCAACCCGCAGGAATCGT
>JAJYCZ010000165.1 GCA_021777915.1 Pseudomonadota bacterium
CGCACGAAGTCGGTGCGCGATCTTCCCCGCAAACCGGCGGCGCGGTCTATCATCGCAATGTCGGCCTCGGGGAGGCGCATTGAGATCGGGTGTTCCTTGCGTTCAGCTTTGATTGCCATGGGGGGCCTCCTGAACAGAGGAATAGCGCTTCGTAGCGCAAATTACAATACAACATCCACAACCACGCTCGTCGCCTGTGCCGAAGTCTTGAGGCAATGGATGAGACAAAAGATCGTCGACCCGACCAAGCTGATCGTCCCGATGCTGGAGCGATTCGTTACGCCGACCGCGGATTCGCCAAGGCGAGGAAAGAACGGCGCGAATGACGGCTGGCGGTGAACACCCACCCCAAAAATTACGACTCGCGTCGATTTTCGCCCATATTCCGAGCCCGAACGAGAAGGCGGTGAAGCAGCGGCTTCGCGTTAGAATCGAGCCAAATGGCCTTGACGGCGATTGCGCTGTTCTCGCCGGCCAACGGCCGCCAGGCGATCCCCGGCAAAACCGACCGCGCGAGAGCATGGCCCGCGATGCTGAAGCCCGCCCCGAGCATGATCTTGGTCAGCACCGTGACCTGAGCGGCGTCGCAATGCTCGATTTCCGGGCCGGGCTCGATTTCACCGATCCGGTCCAGAAGACAGGGATCAAACAGCGGACCGCTCTTGCCTTGCGGGACGAGCAGACGCTCGCCTTCAAGGTCGGACCAGCAAAGGTCGGCGCGCGTGAGCAGCCGGTGGTTCGCCGGCAAGCATACAAACAGGCGGTCCCGCCAAAGAATCTCTGATCGGCAGCCTTTGTCCGGGCAGCAATCCCAGACGAAGGCGACATCGAGTTGTCGCCGCAAGACACCCAGTCGGTGAAGGGAACAAGGTCCATCGACCAGCACCGAGCTTGCCATAGAGCCATTTTCGCCGGCGCGGTACAGCAACTCGACGATATCGCCGTTTCCAAGCGGGGCGCTGACGCCGATATGGAGGATTGAATTATCTTTGGCGGCCGATGAGGCGAGCGCCGTTTTGTCCCGCAGCGCTTCATAATGCGGGCGAACTCCATTGAGCCAGTTGCTGCCCTGGCTCGTCAACCGCACGCCGTTGTGAAGGCGTTCAAAAATATTGAATCCGAGCGTGACCTCGATATCGTGGATGCGGCGGCTCAAGGCGGATGTTTCAACACCCAACGCCAGCGCGCCACGATGAAAGCTTCCATGCTCGCTTGCCGCAAACACGTAATGTAAAAAACGTAATATAGAATGGTCTAATCTCCCAATAAGTTTGCTGTTCAATTCTTAATCCTCTGCGTCATCCCAATCAATATTGTGTTTAAGGCATTATTTAGACGGCGCGCGTCGCTAATAGCTTTGTCATTTCAAATTATGCGGGCAACATATGACCGAATCGTTGATAACGCTGGCGCCAATTGAATCGTCACCGAATCCGTGCTGGCGCTGTGAGATGAGAGCCACAGTGGGACCGGACGAACAGTGCCGTCCCGAGCCGTTCGTCCAGATGACAGATGCGGTGGCTTATTGCGGTCGCGAAATTCAGGCGCTCGGCCACGATGTTCGCTTAACCGATGCAACGAAGCGACTCAGCTCGCCGCGCCGAGCCGGCGCGCCCAGGCGGCGACGCGCGCGCCTGGCCCCGGTCTTCTCAGCTTGTGGGCGTAATTGGAGGCGTTGAGCTTGCCGGCGCAGGCCTTGCGCGAAAATGTGATGAGCTGTTTGGCGAGAATGCCGACCGAGATCACATCCTCGATCCGGCCGGCTTTGAGGCGGGGCTGGGCGTAGTTCCAGAACTCGCGCCGATAATCGGCGATGACGCCAAGCTTCCACAGGATTTTGAACAGCATCCTGAAACCGCGCCGCACATCCTTGGGCGTGACCGAGCCTGGCGCGCGCGGGCGCGGGCGGCGATGAGGAAAGACGGTCTTGGTCAAATGATCGTAGCGCGCGAAAAGGCGGGCGGGATCATAGATTTGCTTGAGCGCCTCGCGCCAGTCGCCGACGACCTCGTCGTAGCCGCGCTTGAATATGACATTCGACTCGCGCTCTGGATCGTCGCTCAGCCGACCCTCGGCCGCGAGCCGGTCCCACAGTGGGGTGCGCGGCAACGCCTGGATCAGATTGAGCGTGACCATGGGAATCTGGTTGCGCTCGACGAAGGCGACGATCGCGTCCGCCGTAACCGGAGTGTCGGAATCGAGGCCCGTGATCATGCCGGCGATCACTTCCATACCTTTGGCGTTGAGGCGGTGCACCGCCTCTTCGATCGGCAGGAAGAGATTCTGCTCCCTGGAAATGGCTTCGAGCGCATTCTGCTCCGGCGTCTCGATCCCGCAGAAAACGGCGGTGAAACAGGCGGCGCGCATCTGCTCCAGCAGATCGTCGTATCGAGCGATATTGAGAGCCGCCTCGAAGGCGAAGGAAATCGGAAAGCTGTTGCGCTCCTGCCATTCGATCAAATTGGGGGAGCAGTTCGCGTAAGGCGCGGCGGTTGCCGATCAGATTGTCATCGACGAAATAGGCCGAGGTATTGAGACCGCAGGCGCGCAGCTTGTCGAGTTCGGCGATGATGCGCTGCGGCGATTTGAGCCGCGGCACGCGCCCGTAAAGGCCAGGAATGTCGCAAAATTCGCAGGTATAAGGGCAGCCGCTGGAAAACGGGATCGAGCCGATGAAATAGCGGTCGAAACTGACGAGTTCATAAGCTGGAATGGGCAAGTCCTCAAGCGCCCGCCGTTCTTTGGTTTCGAAGCGAATTTGCCCCGCCGGGGGCGTGCAATCCGTTGCCAGATGGGCGAAGAGGGCGTCGGTGGCGTCGCCCATTTCGCCGATATGAAGAAAATCGACCGATGGATAAAATTCGGGACAGGCGGAAACCGAGGGGCCGCCGAGCGCGACCGCCTTGCCGAAGCGATGGGCCCGGTCGCAGATTTCCTCGATCTGGCGGCGCTGAACATGCATGCCGCTGACGAAGACGGCGTCCGCCCAGGTAAAATCACGCTTTCGCGCTGGCGCGATATTTTCATCGCGAAAGCGCACCTCCCAGCCGTCGGGCAAAGCCGCCGCCATGACCAGAAGCCCCTGGGGCGGCATGAAGGCGCGCAGGCCCGCGGTGACGTCATAGGCGTATTCGAACGAGCCGAGCGACGGTTCGTAGCGCGGAAAAACGCAAAGAATCCGTCTTGTGACAGCTATCATCACATCCATGCTAAATGTTCCCGTTTGGCCCAATGTCCATCCCTGGAGAGGACGTGGCGAGATGATTATAGAGAGGTTACTGTTTAGCGCCACCATGTTGACCCGTCGCGCGGCGCCGCTGGCGTGCAACGGAAAGGCCGGCGGCTAAATCGCTATCAATAGGCCTCGGCGTCCTGTAATTCATCCTGGGGCCGGCGCTTGGCCCTCCACTGAAATCTTTGCCGTCGCTCATGACACCATCAATCGTTTATGACCTGTCGCGCCTCGTCACCCGCGTTCTGAACGCGACGCCGAACGGTATTGACCGGATCGACGTGTTGCTCGCCCGGCATTTTCTCATTCACGGAGACTTCAAGGCCCTTGCGGTCGGCCTTGGCTTCATCGGCCCACGCGTTTTGTCACGAAATGCCGCGCTGGCCGCGATCGAGCGCGCGTCGGCGGTCTGGCGCGAAGACCTGGCCGCTCATGAGGGCTCGCCCGCATATGAAGTGGTGGTCGCGCGTCTGCTCGACGCGTCGGGCGGCGGGGCGGGCGTCCCGCCGCGCATCGTCGCCTCTCGGCCGCACAGGCCGCTCCATATCGCTCGGACTATAATCCGTCACCTGCCGCCTGGCGCGCAGTCGCCGCGCCGGGCCGCCCCGCGCGGCGCGCTCTATTTGAACGCCACACATTTTCCCCTGGAGTGGAAACGGCATGTCGCCTGGCTCGACGAGCGGCCAGACGTCAGGCCGCTGTTTTGGATCCATGATCTGCTCGCCGTCGAGCGACCTGAGTGGTTCTGGGGGCGCGAACCGGCGTTGCACGCGCAAAGGCTTGACCTTCTGGCGCGACGTGGCGCTGGCGCGGCCGTCGCGAGCCGCGCCGTCGAAGACAGCCTGCGCGACCATTTGGCGCGGCGTGGCCGGCCGAACCTGCCGATCGTCCGGATCGCCCCGCCCGTCGCTCCGATTTTCGCCGCGCCGCGCCATGAGGACTCTCGCCTCGCTCAAACGGCCTTCTTCATCGTCTGCGGCACGATCGAACCGCGAAAGAACCATTTACTCCTTTTGCGCGTCTGGCGCCGGCTGATCGCGCGTTTGGGCCGGGAGGCCCCAAAACTCGTGGTGATCGGCAAGCGCGGCTGGAACAACGGGGAGATCCTCGCCGCCCTGGAGGATGAGGCCCTGCGTGGCCATGTGATCGAGGTCGCGGGGCTCCCCACGCCCGATTACAAGAGACTGCTCGATCATTGTCGCGCCTTGCTCGCCCCTTCATTGGCCGAGGGCTTCGGTCTTCCGGTCGCCGAGGCCCTTTGGGGGGGAACGCCGGTTGTCGCCTCCGATATCCCGCCATTCCTGGAGCAGGACGGACGCGAGATTTCCTATCGCGATCCATCGTCGGAGGCGGACTGGTTTAATGCCATTGTCGCCAAAACCCAGGCTTCGGCCGCACCGAGGGGGACAAGCATCGCCGCGGCGACGGCTCCCTCAATGTGGGGGGCGACCTTTTTCGCCGAATTTGACGCCTTCCTGCGCAATTTGGCGGCGTAGGCGCGATCGCAAGAAAACGGCAGGGCGTTAACCATGGCCCGAAATTAACCCGAAAGACTTAACTGAGCTTAACCCGAGGCGGCGAGCCTTGTGGCGGCGGCGCCACGACCTCCCGGCAAAATCGATGGCCTGATCGGGTTGGCATGTTAGAGGTTGACCTAGGCGTTTGCTTGCCGCACTTATGCGGCCGAAATTTGTAGTTGAGGATTGAATGGGCCCGTCTCGGCAAATTGCTTTCGTCTCGCTGATTGGGTTGACGCTCACCGTCGCGGGCTGCTCGACGCTGCCTTCCGCTGGCCCGAACGCCAATCAGGTGCTCGACGAAGCGAAAAATGACGGCCAGAAGATTCCTCGATATCTCGTGGCCGATATCAATCCGCGCACGGTGTCGATTCTCGCCCGACATCCGCAATCGTCGCTTTACGAGAGGTTTGGGGCAAGGGCTGGCGCGCCATCGACCGTCATCGGGGTGGGCGACACCGTCCAGGTGACGATCTGGGAAGCCGCGTCCGGCGGCTTGTTCTCGTCTGCGGCGATCAATGGCGTCACCGCCGGATCGCACTCGGCCAGCATTCCGGAACAGGTGGTTGGACGCGACGGCGGCATCACGGTGCCCTATGCCGGCCGCATCCATGTCGCCGGACTGACGCCCGAACAGGTGGAAAGCACCATCATTGCTCGTCTCGCCGGCAAGGCGATCGAACCGCAGGCGGTCGTCACCGTGCCGCGCAATGTCAGCAATGACGTGACGGTCACCGGCGAGGTGACCAATGGCGCGCGCATTCCGCTGTCGAATCGCGGCGACCGGATCATGGATGTCATCGCGGCGGCTGGCGGTGTGAAGGCGCCGGTTCATGATGTCTTCATTTCTCTCACCCGGGGCGACGTCACGGGTCGTGTGCCTATGCAGGCTTTACTCCGGAACCCACGCGAAAATATCTATGTTCGGCGCGACGACGTGCTCACCGTCGAGCAAGAGCCGCAAACTTTTACCGTTTTCGGCGCTGCAGGCCGCAATGCTTTGGTGCCTTTCGACGCCGCGGGGATCACCGTCGAGGAAGCCGTCGCCAAATCAGGCGGCATCCTCGACAGCCTGGCCGACCCAGAGGGCGTGTTCCTGCTTCGTTCGGAGCCGGTTTGGCTGGCGCGCGAGCTTGATCCGACCTATCCCATCCCGCCTGGCGCCAAATCGGTCAATGTCGTCTATCGTCTACATTTCAAGGATGCGAACACCTATTTCCTGGCGCGTCACATGGCCATGCAGAACAAGGACATGGTCTATGTGTCCGCCTCGATGGCGATGGATTTCTACAAGGCGATGTCGCTGTTTTCGACAGCCCTCAATGCGGCGGCCGGACCTGCGGCCACCGCCTATGCGGTCAAGGGCCTGTAGTCCCGAGCGCCCGTCTCCACGAGAAAAGCTCGTCGCTAACCTGACAGCGTGATTCTTGGCAGCGTTCAAGAGAAGGTGGCGCGGATGATGGAATCATTTCGCACCTTGGTCTCCGCGGGCGGCATTGCCGCGGCGACGATTTTGCAGACATTTTCGCCTTTTTCCGCATCGGCGCAGGACGATCTGCGGGGCTTCAGTTATTGTGCCCCCCCGTACCCCCCGAAATGCGCGCGAGCGAGCTTTGCCCGCAAGGAGGCGGCGGCCGCATGCGGCGCCGAGGTCGATTCCTATGTCGCGGCCGTCTTTAGTTACCGCGCCTGCCTCGCCCGGGAAATGGAACGCGCCGTGCTCGAAGCGAACCGTATGGTACAGATCCTCAAATGCCCGAAAGACAAGCGTTTCTGTTACGGTTTGCCGCCAAGCGGGACGCCGTGAAGCAGATGGCTTGTGTTCCACCCGCCAGGAATTCCGGCCTGGAGCGCAAGCGCGGGCGACCAACGACGGACGCCCTGCGCGGGCAATTTGCGCGCCTCGCCACTCAGCAATAAATTCAAAAAGTTGCAACAAAGGCACACCAGCGTGCAAGCTATTGATAGCTAAAAAAATATGCCCTTAGCACCCAGCGTTTTCCTGCGATGCCGACCTGAGAATTCGCATGAGCATCTCTACCTGGGTCTTGACCTTTTGCAGCGCAAAAATTACGGTCGCCGCGTTATCACGACATGGTGATTTTGGGGTGCATAATGCAAGCTGGTTCGGGCCCGAAGCGCCACAATCGCAGTTTTCTGGCGGAAGCCGAGCAGAATTTGATCCGATGGATTTTGCCGCGTATTCCCGGTTCGGTGACATCGCTTCATTTGACGATTGTGGGCCTTCTTGGGGCCCTCATTGCTGCGCTTGGCTTGGTCGCTTGCAATTGGACCTATTGGTCGCTGCCGGCGGTTGTCCTGGGAGTAAGCCTCAACTGGTTCGGCGATTCTCTTGATGGATCCTTAGCGAGATACCGCAAGGAGGAACGACCGCGGTTCGGCTTCCTCGTCGACCACACCTGCGATCTGTTCGCCCAGATCGCGCTGATTGTGGCCTTCGGCCTGTCGCCGTTCCTGTCGCTGATCGCCGCCTTCACCATCCTCCTCTGCTTCCTGCTGTTCTCCGCTTATACCTATATCCGCGCCGCCGCCCACCACATCCACCAGATGTCCTATATCGGCGTCGGCGCCACCGAATTCCGCATCCTGATGATCCTGTGGGCAATTTTTGGCGCAGCGACCGGGCTCAAAGAGCCGCTGGTCAATGGCTTGTCCGGCCTCGACATCGCCATTCTCGTTCTCGCCGCCTTCGCGGTCGTCGCCTTGGGCGTCAAGGCCGTGATGGACGCGCGGATCATCGCGGAGGAAGAGGGTCCGGCCCTGGCGCGGATTACGGTCGAGGAGATCGTCGCCGAGGATGTCGATGCGCGCCAAGCCGAGGCCATGGCGTAGCTTGGTCGCGGCG
>JAJYCZ010000166.1 GCA_021777915.1 Pseudomonadota bacterium
GAACACGTCGTTCTTGCAGCCATTTTCCGGCTTGGCGTTCGAGTCGAAATCGCGGCGGGCGATCTCGAATGGGCGACGCCCCTGCAAGCCGCCTTCGACGGACCATGCCGCGCGCCCGGCGCGCCCGGCCCTTGCGCGCCTTGCGCCGAGGGCGCCTCCCAGGGCGAAGCCGCGGACGCGATCCGGCCGCGGCGCCTCGAACGCAAGCGCCGGATTCTGGCCCGCGCCGAGGCGTTCCGTCCGCTGGACCGCATGTCCGAGCAGGCCGCGCGCCATATCTTCGGCGACGCTTCTTTTGCGCCCTTTGTCGAGCCGCCAATCGAGGCGCGGCCCCTTCCGTCCTTTCCGTCCCTTCCGCGCGCGCGACGCGGGGCCTTGGCCGTGGTTGCTCCGCTGCGCGACGCGCGTGCCGACCGATTGCTTGTGGCGCTCGGCCGCGCCCTCCAAAAAAAGGACGATTCGGCGCGTGTCGTTGTCTTCGGCGCCTGCGTCGACGATCTCGCCGTCATGCGGGCGGGCGATGTTTTTGTCTCTGGCCCGGTCGAACAGGATGAAATCGAACGCCTGCTGCGCCAATATGACGTTGCCGCCCTGATGTCGCCCTATCGCACCGGTCTGTTCGGCCAGATCGACCGAATGTCCCGCGCTTTTGCCTTGCCGAAGGCCTGTTTCGACTTTTCCTTCGGGAAGCTGGCGCTTGAAGACGGCGACCTCGCGCTCGACCCGCGCCTGTGCGACGCCAAGGCCGCGTCGCGGATCGCGCAATGGTATCGCGGCTTTTCGCGAGGGACCGCCGCATGTTGAGTCCGTCGAAACGAAAACGCGCCGCCCCGCGCGCTCAGGCCGTGATGATCAGCGACAGCCAGGTCGCCGGCTTTGTCTTCGATCCGTCCGATCCAGGTCGCCGCTTCGTCGTCGAAATGCTGCTGGACGGCCTGCCCGCCGGCGTCGGCCGCGCGGATCTTTTTGACCGCGAACTTTTCCGCGAGGGCGCGGGGGACGGTTGCCACGGCTTCGTCTTCACTCTGCCGTCGGCGGCGATGCAAACCGCGCGGCGTGTCGAAATCCGCCTCGCCAACAGCGGCAAGATCGTTGGCGCGCCGCTGCTCGCCCCTGCCGCTCCAATTCGGGACAAGGAACTGTCGCCGGGCGAGGCCGGCTGGGACGGCGGCTTGCGCCTGACCGGGTGGGTGAGCGGCGATCCGGCGCGCGCCCAGACCGTTCGCGCCCTGATCGACGGCGAGGAGGTCGCGCGGACAAAAGCGACGCGGTGGACCCACGTCGGCGAAGGCGACGAGGTCCGGGCCTACCGCCGCTTCGATCTCGACCTGCCGCTGCGCTTCGCCGACGGCCTTGCCCATGTCGCGACCGTTCTCGACGAAGACGGCGCCGAGCTTGAGGGAAGTCCCTTCCGGATCGTCGCTTTTCCCGACGGCCTGGCCCGGTTCATCGAAGGGCGCGCCGAACTTGAATCGGAAAAACCGCGCGCCGAGTTCTTCGACCGGATCGTGCCGCAATCGCTGCCGCTGGACCTTTTTGCGCAATGGCGCGAGATTTATGCGCTTCCCGCGCCGGACGCGGAGGCGCGGCCCCGGGTCGCCGTGGCCCTGGTCGGCGACGACGGGATCGAGGACAGCATCGCCAGCCTGGAAGCGCAACAGGGCTGCGACTGGATCGCCGCCTCGCTCGAGGGCGACGAGGGGCCTGTCGATTTCGACCCCGCCATGCTGCGCGAATTCCTTGCCGAGGACGCCAAGGATTGCCCGATCCTGGTTTTTGCCCCGTCTGGAACCGTTTTTCAGCCCCAGGCCCTCGCCTTGATGGCCGAGGCCCTCAAAAACTTCCCCTCGTCGTCGCTGGCCTATGCCGATTTCACCTTGGCCGAGGCCGATGGCGGCGAATGGCCGGTCGCTTTGCCGGCCTTCGATTATGAACGGATGCTGGAACAAGGCTGCGGCGCGTTGTTTTTCGCCGCGCGCGCCGACTATGTCCGGGCCGCGACACAGGTCGGGGCGGGCGACCTGTTTCGATTGTTCTTCTTCTCTCAGGACCGCCGCCGCGCCGTCGGCGCCCGGGTTCTCGATCCAAATCCCGCGGAAACCGCGGCCGCCGCGCCGATCCATCGGCCGGGCTTCCTCGCGCGCCTGCCGAGGCTCGATCCCGCCGCGACCTCGGCGCGGTTGGCGCGCGCCCTTCAGGCTCATCTCGCGGCGCGAGGGGTGCAGGGCAGGATCGGCTCCGGACGCGGCGAGATTCTGCCGTCGGCGATCGTTGCGCGTCCGCCGCCGCGCGGCCGGGTCTCGATCCTCGTTCCCACGCGCGACCGCGCCGATCTTCTGCGGGCTTGTTTCGAGTCGGTCGCCAGAACGGTCGATCTCGCTGGCCATGAATTCCTCGTGCTCGACAATGATTCCGTCGAGCCGGAGACAAAGCGGCTTTTCGACGAAATCGCCGCGCAAGGGGGGCGCGTTCTGCCGGTTCCCGGCCCCTTCAATTTCTCGCGCATCGTCAACCGGGGCGCGGCGGCGGCGACCGGCGATTTCCTGCTGCTGCTCAACAATGACGCCGAGGCCATGCAACCGGGCTGGCTGGAGGAAATGCTGAGCCGCATGGCGGAGCCGGATGTCGGCGCGGTGGGCGCGGCGCTGCTGTGGCCAAGCGGGGTCGTTCAGCACGGAGGCGTTGTCCTCGGGCCGAAATTCGCGGCGCTGCACGCCTTCGACGACCGCATCGACAGCGATCCCGGCTATGCCGATCTGCTGCGCGTCGCCCACGAATGCGGGGCGGTCACCGCCGCCTGTCTTCTGACCGAGCGGCGGCTGTTTCTGCAAACCGGCGGCTTTGACGAATATCGCTTTCCGATCAATTTCAACGATGTCGATTATTGCCTGCGGCTCCGGGCGGGCGGCCTGCGCGTGGTCCTCACCCCCCATGCGCGGCTGCTGCATCGCGAATCCGCGTCGCGCGGCGCTGAACGCCGCCCCGACCAGGTTTTCCGCTTCCAGCGCGAACTGCGCAATCTGCGCGCGATCTGGGGCGAGACGCTGGCCGCCGACCCCGCCTACCATCCGATGCTCTCGCTCGACCAGACGCCTTATTCCGGTTTGGCCTGGCCGCCGCGCCCCGCGCCGCCGCGCCTGCCGCTCTGGCCCAGGCCCCGCCCCGTTCCGCCGGGGTTTTGATCGTCGCGTCGCCGGCCGGCGACACGCGGTGGTTTGCTTCGCCCACGCTGGCGTTTGCGCAAAGCCGCACTGCCGAAATGGCTTGGGCGCGCGTCTTGCGCCACCCGAACGCGGGGCTTAACTGGCTTTCACAAATCCTCCCCCAGGGACAGCGCCTCATGTTCAAGGTCAAGGCTTTCGCCGCCCATTCCGCCACAAGTCCGCTGACGCCTTTCAGTTTCGAGCGCCGCGATCCCGGCCCGCATGACGTCCAGATCGAAATTCTTTACTGCGGCGTCTGCCATTCCGACCTCCATCAGGCGCGTAATGACTGGAGCAATTCGCTTTATCCTATGGTTCCGGGTCACGAGATCGTCGGCCGGGTGGCCAAGGCCGGCGCGCATGTCACGCGGTTCAAGGCCGGCGATCTCGCCGCCGTGGGCTGCATGGTCGATTCCTGCCGGCGCTGCGAGCCCTGCGAGGCCGGGCTCGAACAATATTGCGCCGAGGGCTGCACCCTGACCTATAACGACCGCGAACGCGGGTCGGAAAACCTGACTTTCGGCGGCTATTCCGAACAGATCGTGGTCGAAGAGCGTTTCGTGGTCAAAGTTCCCGCCAATCTCGATCTCAAGGCGACAGCGCCGCTGCTTTGCGCCGGCATCACCACTTATTCGCCCTTGCGCCACTGGAAGGTCGGCCCCGGCCAGAGGGTCGGAATCATCGGGCTGGGCGGCCTTGGCCATATGGGCGTGAAATTCGCCAAGGCCCTGGGCGCGCGGGTGACGATGATCACCACCTCGCCGGAAAAGGGCAAGGACGCGCTGCGCCTCGGCGCCGACGAAGTTCTGGTCTCGCGCGACGCGGAGGCGATGGCGCGTCATCGCGGCGCCTTCGATTTCCTGCTCAACACCATTCCCGTCGGCCATGACCTCAATCCCTATCTGACCTTGCTCAAGACGGACGGGACCATGGTGCTGGTCGGGGCGCTCACCGCGCTGGAGCCGGCGCCGATGGGCCATCATCTGATCGGCGGGCGCAAACGAATAGCCGGATCGATGATCGGCGGCATGGCCGAAACCCAGGAAATGCTCGATTTCTGCGGCAAGCACAATATTGTGAGCGACGTCGAGATGATCCGCATCGGCGAGGTCAACGAAGCCTATGAGAGGCTTCTCAAAAACGATGTGCGCTACCGCTTCGTGGTCGACATGGCCTCGCTCAAGGCCTCGTGACCAGGACCGGGAGGAAGATGTGCTGACCGCTGCCCCTGAGTCCTCCCTGCTGCTGCTGATCGATTTGCAAACCCGCCTGGCCCCGGCGATCGACGGGGCCGAAGCCGCCATCGCCAATGCGCGGCGCCTCGCGGAAGGCGCGCGCCTGCTCGGCGCCGAAATTCTGGTCACCGAGCAAAATCCGGAAAAACTGGGGCCGACCGTCCCGGCCCTGGCCGAATTCGCGTCCGCTCCGATCGACAAGATGTGTTTCGACGTCTGCGCCGCGCCGCGTTTTCCGAAAGAAATGCTCGCCGGCTGGACGGCCGTCGTCGCCGGCTTCGAGACCCATGTCTGCGTCTTGCAGACCGTGGCGGCTTTACTGAGCCAGGGACGTCCGGTCCTGGTCGCGGCCGACGCCGTCGGTTCGCGCCGGGCCGAGAGCAAGGAAATCGCGCTGCGCAGGATGGAGCGCGCCGGCGCCGTGGTCGTGACGACGGAAATGGTTCTGTTCGAATGGCTGGGAAGCGCGGATCACCCGCGCTTCCGCGATATTTCCCGCTTGGTCAGATAGGGTTTCACATCGAGAGGCTGAAGCCGCTGACGCCGAGGTTGGCGGCAAAGCCCGCCTGCATGCCTTTCAGCTCGAGAACGACGCCATTGGAATTGCGCATGCGGAGGACCTGCGCGCCGCCCGCGACCGCGATGCCGGCGCCGACCGCCGTGAACGTGCCGACGATGTCACTCGCGTGATGCAGATTCAGGGCGCGGCCAACCAGCGTGCCCCCGGAGGCGCCGATCGTCCCGATGCTGACGCCGCCGATCCGCAGCGGATAGGTGTGGCCGTTGAATGTCAGCCTGCCCTCGCCGCCGCCGAGACCGATGATAAAGCCGGCGCTGACGAAACGGAGACGGACCGATCCGGTCCCGGCCATCGCCGGCGCGTTCGCAACGGTCAAGGCGACCGCAAGGGCGGCGGCGGCGGTCTTGAAGATATGGCGGCGGTTGAGCATGCGTGCCTCCGTTTGGATAGGCGCTGGGGATGGAAAGTTTTTTGTGGCGGGGCGGGCGGCAAGACGCAACCATTTGGTTCACCGACGATTCGGGCTCACCGCGTCGCTGAACCGGATCATGGCCGGGCGCGAAAACGCGGTCAAGGCGCAGGCAAAGCTTTTGGCGCCGCTCAAGTCGCGAGGGCGCGGCCCCGTTATTGCGGCTTCAGACCCGCCGCCGCCGCGCCCGCGAGCGCGCAGGCCTCGTCGTTGTCGGACGTATCGCCGGTCACGCCCACGGCGCCGATGGGCGCGCCGTCGCCGCCGACCAGAATGATTCCGCCGGGGGCGGGGACGATTCCCTGCGGGAAGATCGGGCCGAGCGCGGCGACGAAACCCGGCCTTTTGTTCGCCAGTTCCTCGACCTGCCGGGACGAGACGCCGAGCGCCAGGGCGCCGTTCGCCTTGCCGATGGCGATCTGCGGCCGGTGATTGGACGCCCCGTCCTGCCTTTGCAGGGCGATGGCATGGCCGCCGGCGTCGAGCACCGCGATCGTCAGGGGCTTGAGGCCGAGCTCCCCGCCCCTGGCGAAGGCGGCGGCAATCAGAATATTGGCCTGTTCCAACGAGATGCGGCTCATAATGGTCTCCAGCGGCGAAAGCGCGGCGCGCGGCGAATGAGGTTTGGGCGAAAAGGCATATCCCTTTCGCACGGCCCGCCGCAAGCAGGCGCCGAAATTGTGACTTGATCGCGCGGGACCGCAGGATCGATCATGTCCCAGACCCATTCCCTCTTTCTTTCAGGATCGAACATGACGGACGACAGGCTCTCGGAGCGCTCGATGGCGGACGGGGGCATCGCCTTCGCGTCGGCGCAGACCTCGCTTGGAAGGGTTCTGGTCGCGCGCCGCGCCGATGGCGTCTGCGCCATTTTGCTGGGTGACGGCGATGAGCGACTCATGCGCGAACTCGCCGCCATTTTCCCGGACGCGCCTTGTGAAAGGCGACAGGACGCGCTGGAGCCTGAACTCGCCGCCGCCGCGGCGCTTGCTGAAAATCCCAGGGCGGCGTTCGAGCCGCCGCTCTCGATCGGCGGAACGCCGTTCCAGAAAAAGGTCTGGGCCGCGTTGCATGAAATTCCGGGGGGCGCCACCGTCAGCTATGCCGAAATCGCGCGGCGGATCGGCGCTCCTTCCGCCTTGCGGGCCGTCGCCGGCGCCTGCGCCGCCAATGTTCTCGCCATCGCCATTCCCTGCCATCGCGTGCTGCGCAGCGACGGCAGCCTGTCGGGTTATCGCTGGGGTCTGGAGCGAAAACGCATCCTGATCGAGCGCGAAAAGGCCACAACTGCGACATAATGTAGCGCTCAAGCGGCGCCGATATTTGAGCCAAGTCAAATGTGGGGGAGGGGAAAACGCCTATTTTCATCGCGTGACCACGTCACAGGCGTTTGCGTGAGCAGGCGCTTCCTCCCTGAGACTTGGACCGCTTTAAACAAGGCGGTCCTTTTTCTTTGTGGGGTCATATCGCGAGCCACGCTTCCGCCGTTCACGCTCTTCGCCTCTCGTGTTGTTCGCCTCTCCTGCTTGTCCCGCCGCGCCCGATGCGCTTATGTTCCTCCATGCGGAAACAAGGCGGCAGATCCGGCGCCACGCCGACGAAAAGGCCCTCCGTTCAAGCTGAAACGGCGCGCAAAACCGATCGAGAGCGCGTGCGGAAAATCTTTGCCCGTCTGGCCGCGCTGAACCCGCATCCCAAAGGCGAACTGGACTATGTGAACCCTTATACCCTGCTCGTCGCCGTCGTGCTTTCGGCGCAGGCGACCGACGCCGGGGTCAATCGCGCGACGAACGGCCTGTTCGCCGTCGCTTCGACGCCTCGACAGATGCTGGCGCTCGGCGAGGACGGCCTGCGCGACAAGATCAAGACCATCGGACTGTTTCGCGCCAAGGCGAAAAATGTGATCGCCTTGTCGCGCCAGCTGATCGACGAATTCGGCGGCGAGGTTCCGCGCAGCCGCGAGGCGCTGGAAAGCCTGCCGGGCGTGGGGCGCAAGACCGCCAATGTCGTGCTCAACATCGCCTTCGGGGAAAAAACCATCGCGGTCGACACCCATTTGTTCCGGGTCTCGAATCGCATCCCGCTGGCGCGCGGCAAGACCCCCGAAGAGGTGGAAAAGGGCCTGCTCGCCGTCGTGCCGGA
>JAJYCZ010000015.1 GCA_021777915.1 Pseudomonadota bacterium
TCGACCGCATCAAGAAGGATGCGGCTCAGTCCCTGGCCACGGCCTGAGGCGGGACGCGGGCTCCAGGCGCCCTTGGAGCGCGTTCGCAAATCGTGGAGGCGACGCCCATGCCCACCAGTCCAGCAGTGGCGGCCCCGTTCGAAAGTCTGGCCGCGATGCTGAAACGCCAGCGCGACGCCTTCGCCGCCGAAGGCGCGCCGTCGCTTGACCAGCGCCGCGCCGACCTCACCGGCCTGCGCGACGCGGTGAAGCGTCAGGCCCACGCCATCACCGACGCCATCGCCGCGGATTTCGGCGGCCGGGCGCGCCACGAGACCCTGCTGGCGGAAGTCTGGCCGGTGCATGCGGCGGCGCGCCACGCCCTGCGGCGTCTGCCGCGATGGATGCAGCCGAAGCGCGTCCCCGTCGGGCTCGAATTCTGGCCGAGTCGCGCGGAAATCCTGGTCCAGCCCCTCGGCGTCATTGGAATCATCGCGCCCTGGAACTACCCGGTCAATCTGGCGCTGGCGCCTTTGATCGCCGCGCTGGCCGCCGGCAACCGCGTCATGCTGAAGCCCTCGGAACTGACGCCGCGCACCTCGGACCTGCTGGCGAAAATGCTCGGCCAACTTTTTCCTCAGGACAAGGTCGCGGTCGTGCAGGGCGGCGCGGAGGTCGGCGCGGCCTTCGCCGGCCTGCCCTTCGACCATCTGTTCTTCACCGGCTCGACCGCCGTGGGACGCAAGGTGATGCTGGCCGCGGCGCAGAATCTGACGCCCGTGACCCTGGAGCTTGGCGGCAAATCGCCCTGCGTCATCGGGCCGGACGCCAAAATGTCCGAGGCGGCGCTGCGCATCGCCACCGGCAAATTGTTCAACGCCGGCCAGACCTGCATCGCCCCGGATTACGTCCTCGTTCCCCGCGAAAAACTGGAGGATCTCGTCACCGCCTATGCGGCGGCGGCGAAAAAACTCTATCCGACCCTGCGCGGCAACGCGGATTACACCGCCATCCTCAACGACCGCCATTATGCGCGGCTGACCGCCGCGCTCGCCGAGGCCCGCGAGGCCGGCGCGCGCATCCTGTCGATCGACCCGGCTTCGGAGGGCGAAATGGCGGCGGAGCACAAGATCGCGCCGACGCTGGTGATCGAACCCCGCGACGATCTGACTCTGATGCGGGAGGAAATTTTTGGGCCGATCCTGCCGGTCAAGGCCTATGACCGGCTCGACGACGCCGTCGCGTTCATCGCGTCGCGGCCGCGGCCGCTGGCGCTGTATTATTTCGGCGTCTGGGCCGAACACCGCGAAAGGGTGCTCGCCGGCGCCCATTCCGGCGGCGTCACGGTCAATGACGTCCTGACCCATTTCGTCGTCGAGGACCTGCCTTTCGGCGGGATCGGTCCTTCGGGCCTCGGCGCCTATCACGGCGAAACCGGCTTCCAGACGTTCTCTCACCGGCGGGCGGTGTACCACCAGGGGCCGATCGATCCGAAATTCTTCCTGCGCCCGCCCTATTCACGGATTTTCCCGGCGATTTTCCGCTTCCTGATGCGGAACTGACGCTGACGCGCAAGGAAGGTCGGGCGGCGGCGCAATCCGGTTCGTCGGCTATTCGATGGCGCCGCCGCGACCGATGCTGTTATAAGCGCCTCAAGGCGGCGATCGACCCGTCTCCTGGACTTGAATTTCGCCATGTGGATCGTCCGAATAGCGCTGCAGCGCCCCTATACCTTTCTGGTCATGGCGCTGACCATCGTGCTGGCCACGCCCTACATGCTGCTGACCATGCCGACCGACATCCTGCCGGACATCAATATCCCGGTCATCAGCATCATCTGGAACTATTCCGGCCTGGTCGCGCAGGACATGGGCGACCGCGTCACCGGGCCGGCCGAGCGCATCCTGACCACCACGGTCAACGACATCGAGCATATCGAGTCGCAGTCCTACAACAGCATCGGGATCATAAAAATCTTCTTCCAGCCCGGCGCCAATATCGGCACGGCCATCGCGCAAACCCTGGCGAGCGAGCAGGTCATGCTCAGAATGCTGCCGCCGGGCACGACGTCGCCGCTGATCATCACTTACTCGGCTTCGGCCATTCCGGTGGTCCAGCTCGCCCTATCCAGCCCCTCGCTGCCCGAGCAGACGGTGTTCGACGCCGCCTTCAATTCGCTTCGCCCGCAGCTCGTCACCATTCCCGGCGTCGCCATTCCCTTCCCCTTCGGCGGCAAGCAGCGCGTCATTTCGGTCGACATCGACAATGCCGCGCTGCTCGCCAAGGGCCTGACGCCGCTCGACGTGGTCAACGCGGTCAACGCGCAGAACCTGATCCTGCCGTCCGGCACGGCGAAAATGGGGCCGACGGAATTCGCCGTCACTCTCAACGGCGCGCCGCAGGCGATCGAGGGCCTCAACAATCTTCCGGTGCGCACCGTCAACGGCGCGGTGACTTATCTGCGCGAGGTCGCCCATGTGCGCGACGGCTTCACGCCGCAAACCAATATCGTCCGGCTCGACGGCGTGCGCGGCGTGCTGATGTCGATCATCAAGAATGGATCGGCTTCGACCCTGCGCATCGTCCAGACCTTGAAAGACACCCTGCCGAGCGCGGAAAAGCTGCTGCCGCCAGACATCAAGGTCCGCGCCCTGTTCGACCAGTCGATCTATGTCCGCGCCGCCATTTCCGGCGTGTTGCGCGAGGCCCTGATCGCGGCCGGCCTCACCGCCGCGCTGATCCTCCTCTTTCTCGGCAACTGGCGCGCGACGCTGATCATCGCGATCTCGATTCCCCTGTCGATTCTGTCTTCGCTGCTCGTTCTCGACACCCTCGGCCAGACCATCAACATCATGACCCTTGGCGGGCTGGCGCTGGCGGTCGGCATATTGGTGGACGACGCCACGGTCACGATCGAGAATATCGAGCGCCACCTGCATCTGGGAACCGGCCTCTACGATTCGATCTACGAGGGCGCGGGCGAGATCGCGCTGCCCGCTCTGGTCTCGACGCTGAGCATCTGCATCGTCTTCACGCCGATGTTCTTCCTCGCCGGCGTTTCGAGATACCTGTTCGTGCCGCTGGCGGAGGCGGTGGTTTTCGCCATGCTCGCCTCCTACATCCTGTCGCGCACCCTGGTTCCCACGCTGGCGCTGCTGCTGCTGCGGGCTCCCGCCGCGCAGGAGGGCCGCAAAAATATCTTCGAGCGCCTGCACCACGGGTTCGACGCCGCTTTCGAGAAGATGCGCGGCGCCTATATCGTGCTGCTGAGCATGCTGCTGACGCGGCGCCGCATGGTCGGCGGAGCGTTCATGCTGTTCTGCGTCGCCTCGCTCGGCCTGTTCTTCACCTTGGGCGAGGATTTCTTCCCCTCGGTCAATGCAAGCGCGATCCGGTTGCACATGCGCGCGCCGACCGGCCTGCGCATCGAGGAGACAGCGCGGCTCGCCGACGAAGTGGACCGTTTCATCCGCGGCCAGATTCCGCCCCGGGAATTGCAGACCATCGTCGACAATATCGGACTGCCCTATTCCGGCATCAATCTCTCCTACAGCAACGCCGGAACCATCGGGACTCTGGACGCGGAAATCATGATCGCTCTTTCGCCCGAGCATCGCCCGTCGCAAGTCTATGTCGATCTGCTGCGCCGGAAACTGCCGGAGCAATTCCCCGGCGTGGAGTTCTTCTTCCAGCCCGCCGATATCGTCACGCAAATCCTCAATTTCGGCCAGCCGGCGGCGATCAATGTGCAGATCGTCGGCAATGATGTGCGCCAGAACTATGCGCGCGCCACGAAAATCGCCAATGAAATCAGGAAAATTCCCGGAGCGGTCGACGTCCACGTCCTGCAAAGGCTCGACCAGCCGAATCTACGCCTCGTCATGGACCGCACCCGCATGCAGCAGGTGGGAATCAACGCGGACGCCGTCGGGCAGAACGTGCTGATCTCGCTTTCCGGCAGCAGCCAGACCTCGCCGACCTTCTGGCTCAACCCGCGCAACCGCATATCATACAGCATCACCGCCCAGACCCCGCAATATCGCGTCTCCTCGATTGACGACCTTCTCGCCACCCCGATCAGCCCGGGAACCGGCGCCGCGCCCCAGCTTCTGGGCAATCTCGCCACCATCGCGCCGGAGGGCATCGAGGCTCTGGTGTCGCATTTCAATCTTCGCCCATCGATCGACATCTATGTCAGCGTCGAAGGACGGGCGCTGGGCGGGGTTGCGGACGATGTCCAGAGAATCGTCGACGCGGCGCGCCCTGCCTTGCCGCGCGGCACGGAAATCGCGCTGCGCGGTCAGGCGGCGACGATGATAAGCTCCTATATCGGCTTAGGGCTGGGCGTGGCGGTCGCCATCGTCCTCGTCTATCTGCTGATCGTGATCAATTTCCAGTCCCTGCTCGATCCGCTCATCATCATCAGCGCGCTGCCCGCCGCGCTCGCCGGCATCGCGTGGATGCTGTTCCTCACCGGGACGCATCTCTCGGTCCCGGCCCTGACCGGCGCGATCATGACCACCGGCGTCGCCACCGCCAATTCGATCCTGCTCGTCTCCTTCGCCCGCGAGCGGCTGCGCCAGGGCTCACGCCCGCTTTCCGCCGCGCTGGAGGCCGGCGCGACACGCATCAGGCCGGTGCTGATGACCGCCTTCGCCATGATCGTCGGCATGATCCCGATGGCGTTCGGCCTCGGCGAGGGCGCCGAGCAGAACGCGCCGCTGGGCCGCGCCGTCATCGGCGGCCTGCTTTTCGCCACTTTTTCCACCCTTCTCTTCGTTCCGCTGGTTTTCGCCGGCGCGCACAGCCGCGCCCGCAAATCCGGCCCAATGGAAGATCAAGAGGCGACTCCCGCGCCGTGAGCACGACAAAGCACCAGCAACTCGCGCTGCAAAGCGACGACGGCCATCTCCACCTGCCGCGCCGCCAGAAGGTCTGGCGCGGCGCGGCGCACGCCGCGCTCATCGTCGCCTTGGTTCTGGGCCTCGGCGCCGCGCGGGTTCTGGTGCAGCGCGCGGCGAGCAAGGCCGAGCTGGAGGCGCAAACGCTCGAAGGCCAGCGCATTTTCGTCACCACGGTCACGCCGGCGCCGAGCAAATCGGGCGGCGTGCTGACCCTTCCGGCGACCCTGCGCGGCGACAACGAGACCGCGATCTACGCCCGCGTCAACGGCTATGTCCGCAAGTTCAACGTCGAAATCGGCGACCGGGTCACCAACGGCGAGGTTCTCGCCGAACTCGACACGCCGGAACTCGACGAGCAGGTCCGTCAGGCGGCGGCCCAGGTCGAACAGGCCAGGGCCAATGTGGTGCTGGGCAAGGTCGCGCTCGATCGCTGGAACAAGCTTTTCTCGCAGGATTCGGTCGCGAAGCAGGATCTCGACACCAAGCAGAACGCCTATGACACCGCTGTCGCGGCGCTCGCGGCGGCGGAGGCCAATCTCAAGCAATTGCAGGCGACCACCGCCTTCAAGAATGTTTTGGCCCCGTTCGACGGCGTCATCACCGCGCGCAATGTCGATATCGGCAATCTGGTCAATTCCGGCAGTTCCGGCGTGTCGCTGTTCTCGATGGCGGTCACCGACCCGCTGCGCGTCTTCGCCGACGTCCCGCAGGCCTATGTGAAATCGATCCATGTCGGGTCGGAAGTCCCGGTGACGCAGGCGGAACTTCCCCGCCAGGTTTTCAAGGCGGTCGTCACCTATGTCGCGGGCGCCATCGACATCGCGACCCGCAGCCTGCGCATCGAGCTGATGCTGCGCAACCCGGACGGGCGGCTGAAGCCCGGAACCTATGTCCAGATCGCCTTGCCGCTCGCCCCGGCGGGCGCGGTCGCCATCCCCGCCAACACCCTGCTGTTCCGCGCCGAGGGGCCGAACGTCGCCGTGGTGGACAAGGAGGGAAACATTCGTCTGCAACCGATCCAGATCGCCCGCGACCTCGGCGCCAGCCTGGAAGTGGCGCAAGGCCTGAGCTCTTCCGACCAGATCGTCCTCAACCCGCCGGATTCGATCGCCAATGGCGATCGTGTGACGGTGGTTTCGGCGGCGAAGGCGGCGGCGGGGAAGTGACCTGCTGGCGAACGTCCAACGCCTGGTCCGCGGCGATAGATGACTCTTGCGGGCGGGGAGCTGGAATTCGCTGAATGGCGGCTTTCCCGCGGACCCGCATTACGACGCGGCTTTCTTCGACGGATGCAACCCTGCCCGTTGGGGAATGAGGACGATCAGGGACAAGATCGCGACCATGAGGACAGCCGAGGCGTAAGTGCGGCTCAAGGCGAGCCCGCCGAGTTCATGCGGCTTGTCGAGCAGGTCGCCGACGGTGGCGCCGAGGGGCCGGGTCAGGATGAACGTGGCCCAGAACAGCGTGACGCGCGAGATGCTGGTGAATTGATAGAGCAAGGCGGTCACCAGGATCGCGGCGCCAAACACCGCCGCGCCGCCACCGAAGCCAAAGCCATTGGTGTCGGCCATCCAGTCGCCGAGCGCCGTGCCGAGGGTCTGTGAAAACAGGATCGTCGTCCAGTAGAAGGCCTCGACCCGCGGCGTCGACACCGTCGCGACGGACACGCTGCCTTCCGACCAGCGCCACACGGCGAGCGAGCCGAAAAGCAGCGCCAGCAGAAGTGAGGAACCGCCCGCATAACCGATCCCGAAAGATCGGTCGGCAAGGTCCGCCATGGTCGTGCCGACGGTGGTGGTGGCGACGATGGTCAACCAGTAGATATAGGGATTGAAGCTTTTCATCCGCACCTGAGCGGTCACGGCCAAGACGAAAACCCCCGAAAAGATCAGCGTCCCGACGGCATAGCCCAGATTCATCGACATGGTGACCGCGTCGCCGCCGGTCTCGCCAAGCGTCGTGGCGAGCACCTTGATGATCCAGAAGCCGAGCGTGACCTCGGGAACCTTGCTCAGAGCGTCGCGCCTGGATTCGTCCATGATCGTCTTCACCATTTCAAAAAGCCTGCCTCCGGGCGAAGCGGAGGCAGGCGAGGCGGTTCGGCTGGCGCTCAATCCGGATGCGGGCCTTCGGGATCGTTTTCGAGAACCTTGCCGGTGCGGGCGTCCACGCCGACTTCCTGGGTCACGCCGCCGGCCTTGATGTCGAAGGAATAGCGCAGGCCCGAGCCTCCACCCTCGCGTTCAAGCTCTTCGTCGGTGATCTTGCCGGGATGAGCCTTGAGGGCGATGGCCCGCGCTTCTTCGATGCCGATCCTGGCTTGGCCGGCAAGCTTCTCGCCCGTAAAGGCCAGCGCCGGCGCCGCGAGCGCCGGAAGGATTGCAACCATGGCGATCAAGCCAAGCCTTGGCGATTTCATTTTCATGTCTTTCTCCGTTCGCCCCCCGGCAAATTGCGCGAAGCCCTCGCGCTTTTGTCGATATGCGCTCGAAGAATGAGGAGCGAATTAGGTCGCGCGAAGATGGGCGCCGTCCTCCGGCAGGACGACCCGCGCGACGACCCCGCTCTCGCCGTCTGAACGGTTTTCGACGGCCAGTCCGAATCCATGGCGTTCGGCGATCCGACGCGCGATCGCCAGACCAAGCCCCGTTCCCGACGCCTCCTGAGGCGCGCCGCGATAGAAGCGATCGAAAATGCGGGTTTCGCCGCCTTTGGGGAGCCCGAACCCGGTATCGACGATTTCGACCATGGCGCGGTTCTCGCGGCGGAAAAGCGCGACATCGACTTTTCCGCCCTCGGGCGTGTAGCGGATGGCGTTGTCGATCAGATTGGCGAACAGAGATCGGATATCGCTCTCGACGCCGCGGATTTTGACGTCGGCGGCGAAATCGGTTCCGATATCCACGTTCTTGCCCTCCGCGAGCGGGGCGTATTCGGCGACGCAATCGAGCAGAAGCGCGGCGAGGTCGAAGGATTCGCCGGCGGCGGGCGCGGGCGCGTCGAGCCGGGCAAGATCGAGCAGCTGACTGACCAGCCCGCCCGCGCGCTTCACCCCCGCGGCGAGGGCGGCCACGCGCTCGTCCCGATCCGGGCCGTCGGCGCCGGCGAGATTGCCGACCTGGATCTGCATGGCGGCGAGCGGGGTGCGCAATTCATGCGCGGCGTCGGCGAGAAAGCGTTTCCGCGCCTCACCCGAAGCCTGAAGTCGCGCTATGAGGCCGTTCATGCTTTCCACCAGCGGCCTGACCTCGGAGGGCGCGCCGTCGAGCCCGATCGGCTCGGTCGCCGTCGCGCCGCGCGCCGCGAGATCCACGGCGAGATCGTTCAATCGCCCGATCATGCGGTTCATCGCCCATCCCACGACCAGCCACGACAGCGGAATGACGATGAGAATCGGCGCCGCCGCCCCCAAGGCCGCGCTGTCGGCGATTTCGGCCCGAACCGTCTCCCGTTGCGCGACCTGCACGGACCGGCCCCGATCGCCGGCAGTCAAGACTCGCCAATTTTCGCCGCCCGCCAAGACATTGGCGAAGCCCGGCCGGTCCTGGCGGGGAATGCGCGCGTCCGGCAGGGATTGATGGATAATGCGGCCGGCGCCGTCCCGGATCGTGATCGCGATACGGTCTTCGGGGTCCATGTCTTCGGCCGGCGCGGTCGCCCCGAACGCGCCCGTCCCCGCATTCATCGCGATCTGTCGCAGCTGGCCGTCGAGAAATTCCGCCGCCTCGCCGCGCGCATAGACATAGGCGATGGCCATGGCGGCCAACCCGACAATGGTCAGCAGCCCGGTCATCCAGATCAGCGCGGCGCGGCGCAGGGAGCCGGTCATGACTTCGCGACCATCCATCCCGCCCCCCGGACATTGAGGATGACGCTCTTGCCGAATTTTCGCCGGATCGAGTGGATCAGCACGTCGACGGCGTTGCTCTCGACCTCCTCGCCCCAGCCGTAAATGCGCTCCTCGATCTGCGAACGGGAGAGAATCCGTCCCGGCCGCTCCAGCAGCGCATGAATCAGGGCATATTCCCGCGCCGGCAGCACTTCCGCGGCCTTTCCCAACGACAATTCATGGGTCTCGGTGTCGAGCTCCAGCGCGCCGGCGACGAGCCTGGGCGTGGACTGTCCGGCCCGGCGCCGGATCAGCGCCCGCATGCGCGCCAGCAGCTCCCGCGTCTCGAACGGTTTGACCAGATAATCGTCGGCGCCGAGGTCGAGGCCGGCGACACGGTCGTCGACGTGGTCCCGCGCGGTGATGATCAGCACGGGCGTGTCGATCCCTTCGCGCCGGGCCGATTTGAGAACCTCGAACCCGTCGGCGCGCGGCAATCCCAGATCGAGCAGGACGATGGCATAGCCCTCGTTGCGCAAGGCTGCCTCGGCCTCGCCGCCGTCGCGGACCCAATCGACCGACATGCCCACGGCGGAAAGCGCCGTGACCAGGCCCTTGCCGATCATCGCATCGTCTTCAACAAGCAGCACGCGCATTTGTCACCGACACTCACAGGAGCTTTTACAGCCCAGCGCCGCGCGCAAGCCAGAAAAATTCTCCGGCCTCGCCGAGATCGGGAAAAGGTCTTGCGCGAAGCCATGCCGCAATCCCGGCGACCAGCCCGAATTTTGCGCCATCTCAATGGCGGCTTCGCCTGTGGCGGCGGTCATTCAATCCGCGCGGCCGTTTGTCCGCTTGGCTCGACTTTGCGCATTTTCGGGCCCCGCTTTAGACGGCTCAAGTCTCCAAACCAGAACGCCTATGGTCCATCAGATTTGGGTAAGTCTCGCTTAGAGCGAAATCCGTTCGGGCTTAATCGGAAATTTCGCTCTAACATTTTGTTTTAACGCCTAATCTTATCCAAAAAGTCTGCAACTTTTTGGGATTATGCTCTGGTGCAAATCGCACGGAAAAGCGCGCTGCCATGGCAACGCGCTTTTTGATCCGGCAAGGCAATCGACCTCGGTTTTTGTTGGTCGAACAGCCTCACGCCCGCGGCTGCAGCGAGAACACCCGCGTCTGCAGGTCGAGCATGGCGGTGGCGAAGCTTGTCGCATTGTCGGCGAATTCGCCCCAGACCGAGGCCGGGCTCGGATCGCGCGCCACCAGCTTTCCGGTCATGTCGTCGGTTTCGAAGCGCAGATCCGCCGCGAATTTCCGCGCCAGACCCTGCATCGCCGTATTGCTGGCAAGGCAGGACATGTAGAGCGCGTCGGCGCGACGGTTGCGGGCGGCGCGCACGATGCGCGACATCAGTTCCGTGCCGACGCCGCGACGGCGCCATTCCTTCTCCACGCTGAAGGCGGCTTCGACCGAGCCGCCGATGATCTTGTTGCCGACCGCCCGCAATTCGCCGGCGCCGCACAGCACGCCATCGACATAGAACCCGTAGATCACGTCGTCGATGCCGAAGCAGCGTTCCGCATAGCGGATCAGAAACTCGTCGTTGACCGCCATGGCGAAGCGGTCGTAACGGCTTTTCGCGTCCAGGCGCAACAGATGCTCCCGAAACGCCGCAAGATCGGCCGGCCACAATCTGCGCACCACGCCGCCATGGATCATCATCTGTTCCATAGAGGTATTCCTGTCCTTTCGCGACCTCTGGCCGCTGCTGCTCCGACCCTCGGAGCGCGTCCCTCACATTGAACATTATATGTTGCACTGCAAAAGAAAGTTCAAGTCCTAACTTTAGGCGCCGCTGGCCATATGTTTATTAATTATTTTCTAAAACAGCACCTTAGCGGCATGAGCGCCTCCGCCCAAAACGATGGATTCGCCTGGGAATGATGCTGCAACGCAACAGGTTTGAGCCTTGACGCCTGAATGAAGGATGAACGGTCAGGCGAGCAGGTCGATCAGGGCGGGGATCAGCGGCGCGTCGGCCGGCGGCATGGGAAGGTCGCGCAATTTGTGCGGGTGAAGCCATTTCAGCGCCTGGCCCTCGCGCGCGACCACCATGCCCTCCCAGCGGTAACAGGCGTAAAGCGGCATCAGGAGGTGGAAATCGTCATAGGCGTGGCTGGCGAAGGTCAGGGGCGCGAGGCAGGGCGCCTTGACCTCGATGCCCAGTTCCTCGCGCAATTCGCGAATCAGCGCCTGTTCCGGCCGCTCGCCGGGATCGAGCTTGCCACCGGGAAACTCCCACAGGCCGGCAAGCTGCTTGCCTTCCGGCCTTTGCGCCACCAGCACCCGGTGGTCGGCGTCGATCAGCGCGACCGCGACGACAAGGAGGAGTCTCATTTTTTGTTCCGCTCCTGCGGAGCGGCGCCCCTCGCATAAGCTCGGCCGCAGCCCGTTTCCGACACCGGGCGTCTGCCGACGCCCTATTGGCATTCGCTCCTAGCCTGCTTCGCAGGCATTACGACCGGTAATCGCCGTTGATCGCAACATAGTCCTTGGTCAGATCGCAGGTCCAGACCGTCGCCTTGCCCTTGCCGATCCCGAGATCGGCGCGAATCACGATTCTGTCCTGCTTCATCGCCGCGCTCGCCGCCGCCTCGTCGTAATCGGGATCGCGGCGGCCCTCATGGGCGACGCGGATATCGCCGAACCAGATCGACAGCAGGTCGCGCTCGGCCTTCTCGCCGGCCTTTCCCACCGCCATCACCACCCGCCCCCAATTGGCGTCCTCGCCGGCGGCGGCCGTCTTCACCAAAGGCGAATTGGCGATGGAAAAAGCGACTTTTTTCGCCGCCTTGTCGCTTTCGGCCCCTGTCACCCGCACCTCGATGAATTTGCGCGCGCCTTCGCCGTCGCGCGCCACCTGCTGGGCGAGATCGAGCAGCACAGCATGGAGCTTGGCGGAAAAATCCTTCAGGCTCTTGCCATCGGCCTTTTTCGCCTTCTTCTGGCCGCGCTTTTCGGCGGCGCCGGTGGCGAACAGCATCAATGTGTCGGAGGTCGAGGTGTCGCTGTCCACCGTCACCGCGTTGAACGTGTCCTTGACGCCCCTGGACAGCAGTTTCTGCAAGGCTTCCGCCGAGATCGCCGCGTCGGTGAAGACGTAAGCGAGCATGGTCGCCATATGGGGCGCGATCATGCCGGCCCCCTTGGCCATGCCGTTGATCGTCACCTCGACGCCGCCGATCGTCGCTTTGGCGGTCGCCACTTTGGGAAAGGTGTCGGTGGTCATGATGGCGCGCGCGGCATTGAGCCAGCCGTCGGCCCGGGCTTGTGTCGCCAGCAGGTCGAGCGCGCCTTCGAATTTCGACGCGTCGAGCGGTTCGCCGATCACCCCGGTGCTGGCGAGGAAGATCTCGTCCTCGCCGGCGCCGACCGCCTTGGCCGCCAGTTCCGCCGTGCGCTCGGCCGCCTCGCGTCCCGCCTTGCCGGTAAAGGCGTTGGCGTTGCCGGAATTGACCACCAGAGCGCGAGCGCGGCCGTGGCGCAATTTGTCGCGGCACCAGTCGACCGGCGCCGAAGGGCATTTGGAGGTGGTGAAGACGCCCGCGACCGCCGCAGGCTGGTCGAAGACGGCCAGCATCACGTCGGTGCGGCCCATGTAACGGACGCCGGCGGCCCCGGCGGCGAGGCGCACGCCCTCGATCGGTGGAAGTTCGGCAAAATTCTTTGGCGCGAGAGGCGAAACTTTGGCGGCGGCCATGGGCGGGACTCTTCGATGTGGTTCGCGCGGATTAGTCGTCGGCTTGGGCGCGGGCGTCAAGTCGCTTTGGCGCGCCAAGGCCGGCCGGCGCGAAAAACCCCGCCGGAGCGGGGTTCTTCGGGTCGTGGAAACGTCTTACTTTTTCGTCGCGTCCGGTCGGGCGGCGCCCCCCGCCGGCTCGTCCGTGCGGGTGATCTTGGCGCCCTCGCGCAGCTTCATGATCGCCTGGCTCTGGGCGCGCTGGGCGACGAAACGTTCGAGCTGGTCGCGGACCTGGCTCAGCGGGGGGAAAGGCTTGGTCCTCTTTTCCAGCACCTTGATCACATGCCAGCCGAACTGGGTCTTGACCGGCTGCGAAACCTGGCCAGGCTGGAGGGCAAAAGCGACCTCGGCGAATTCCGGCACCATGCGGTCCTTGGTGAACCAGCCGAGATCCCCGCCCTTGGAACCGGGGTCCTTGGACAACTGATCGGCGAGCTTGCCGAAATCCTCGCCCGCCTTCAGGCGCTTCTCGACATCGAGGGCCTCTTTCTCGGTCGGCACCAGAATGTGCAGGGCGTGGACTTCCTCTTCCGGCTTCTGCGCCTTGGCGGCTTCGTCATAGGTCGCCTTGATCGCCGCGTCGGTGACGCTGTCCTTGGCGATCCTGCCGAGATAGCCTTCCATCAGCAGCTTTTCGCGGTAATAGGCCATTTTCGCCGCGAAATCCGGCGTCTGGTCCATCTTGTCGGCGACCGCCTTTTCAGTGACCAGCTTCAGGTCGATGAGATAATCCAGCAGCGCCTTGCGCCGGGCGGCGTCGTTCATCTGCTGCGGCAGGGTCGAGCCGACGTCCTCCTGCGCCTGGACCAGGTCCTGCGCCGTGATTTTCTCGCCATTCACCGTCGCCAGCGCCTGGTTCGGGTCGCCGGCGGGGGTCTGGGCCAGAGCCGGGGTCAGCGCGGCGCAGAACGAAAAGGCGAGCGCGGCGTTGCGGACGCCGGCGAGGGGGAAATGAAAACGAGCCATCGTGTTTTCTTGCTCCTTGGAGACGACGCGCCAAACAGTGGCCGGACATCGGGCGGCGGCGGCAGGCGCGCCTTTCTGCCCCAAAAAGCCGCCGGCCACAAGCGCCCCGAGATTGCCGGCGGATGAACTCTGGTTTAGAGGAATGAGGGAAAGGTCTTCACAATGTCCGAGAAGAAATCCATCAACTGGACCAATGCGCGCACCTTGATCGCGCTGGCCATTCTCGTCGGCACGGAGCTGGTCGGCGCCTCCTGGGCGGCCGGATGGGCTTTGGGCGGCCTGTTCCAGCTCGGACCCGGCTACGCCCGCGCCTTCGAACTGATCTTCATCGCCCTCGGCTTTGTCGGGCTCTACTTTTTCATGCGCACGGCGGTCGCCCACGAGCCGATCCGGCGCTGACTCCGGCTTTCGTCGTCAAAGGCTTGTCATTCCCCTGGGACGTGAGGATCATGGCCGGCATGGAGGAGCGCGAACAGGCGCGCGGCGGCGCGCATGACCGCCGCCATGGTCCGGCCGCCGCGCCAACGTGGCGCGCGGCGGGCTTTTCCCTGCTGCGGCTTTCCGCCCTCCAGCGCCTCGGGATCGTCGCGGTCGCGCTCATCCTGCTGTGGAGCGGCGTGCGCTGGGCCTTGTCATGACCGCTCCAGGGAAGGCGCCGCTCATCCGCGTGCAGGATCTGACCCTGGGCTATGACCGCCACCCGGCGGTGCATCATCTCGACGGCGAAATCGCGCCGGGCGCGCTGCTCGCCGTCTGCGGCCCCAACGGCGCGGGCAAATCGACCCTGTTCAAGGCCCTGACAGGCAATCTGAAACCCATGGGGGGCTCGATCGACCTCGGCGGCGCCCGCCCCCGCGACATCGCCTATCTGCCCCAGGCGGCCCAGCTCGACCTGAGCTTTCCGATCGACGTCTTCGACATGGCCGCGATGGGCCTGTGGCGGCGCATCGGCCTGTTCGGGACATTGAGCCGCGCCGACGAGGAAAAGGTCCATGACGCGCTCGCCGCCGTGGGCCTCGGCGGCTTCGAGCGCCGCCCGATCGGCGCCTTGTCCGGCGGCCAGACCCAGCGCCTGCTGTTCGCGCGGCTGATGCTGCAGGACGCCCCCGTCCTTCTGCTCGACGAGCCTTTCGCGGCGATCGACGAGCGCACGGTCGGCGATCTGCTCGCTTTGATCGCGCGCTGGCGCGAAGAAGGGCGCACCGTGGTCGCCGTGCTGCACGATTTCGACCTGGTCCGCGCCCATTTCCCGCAATGCCTGCTGCTGGCGCGCGAAAAGATCGCCTGGGGCCCGACAGGAGAGGCGCTTTCCAACGAAAACCTTGCCCGCGCCCGACTGATGATCGAAGCTTTCGACGACCGCGCCGCCGCCTGCGAGCGCGTCGCCTAGGAAATGGATGAAAAGATGGGCTTGAGCTCTCTGACCGATCGCGTGACCCCGATCGAGGCCGGCGCCGAGGTCGTCGGCGCGGCCTTTCTCGGCCGGCTGCCCGCTTTCGCACTGGCCGACGGGACCGTGCTGCTGGCGGAGATCGGCGAGGAGCGCCGGATCAGGGCCCACGCCGACGGCGCCGTTCTCGTCGCCGCCTGCGACGGCAGAAGATTTTACGCCGGCGGCGACGACGGCGCCGTCACCGCGACCGGCGCCGATGGCGCCAGCGAAACCCTCGCCCAGGAAAAAGGCTGGATCGACGCCTTGACCTGCCGGGCGGACGGGGCGCTCGCCTGGTCGAGCGGCAAGACCGTCCACGCCCGCGACGCCAGGGGCGCGATCAAGACTTTCGCTGCGCCGTCCACGGTGCGCGGCCTCGCCTTCTTTCCCAAGGGCTATCGCCTCGCCGTCGCTCATTACAACGGCGCGAGCCTGTGGTTCCCCAACACCGCCGCAGGGGCGGACGCGCTGGTCTGGAAAGGCTCGCATCTCGACGTCACGGTCTCGCCCGACGCCCGCTTCGTCGTCAGCTCGATGCAGGAGAACGCCCTGCACGGCTGGCGGCTGTCCGACCGCAAGGACATGCGCATGACCGGCTATCCGGCCAAGACGCGGTCGTTCTCGTGGTCGCATGACGGGCTGTGGCTCGCCACCTCCGGCGCCGACGGCTGCATCGTCTGGCCCTTTTCCGGCAAGGACGGCCCGATGGGCCAGCCGCCGCGCGAATGCGGCGTTCGCCCCGATGTGGTGACCACCGCCGTGGCCTTTCATCCCCAGGCCCTGGTCGTCGCCATCGGCTATGACGACGGCTGGATCGTGCTGGTGCGCCTGACCGACGGAGCGGAAATTCTGGTTCGCCGCACGGAATCGCAAGAGCCGCGCGACGCCATTTCGGCGCTGGCCTTCAACGCGGACGGCAACCGGCTGGTTTTCGGCGCCCGGAGCGGCCGCGCGGGAATTCTCGATATCCCGGTATGACAGCGTGTTTCCACGTTCAGTTCAAGGCAATACGAAAAAATCGGCGCCAATTTCCGCCGAACTGCTTTAGGATGCTCCCCTGGCGGCGGCGCCCTCGCGCGCCCCGAAATGCGTGCCAATCGAGCGAGTCGTGATCGAGAGCGAAAATCCGCCGCAACTCCAGGCGCAAGCGGCGGGCGAGTCCCCCGAGGACCTGAAGCCGACGCCCACGACGCCGGCGGATCGCGCCCAGCAGGAAGTCGAAATCAAATTCGCGACCGACGCCGCCGGCCTCGCCGCGGCGGTGAAGTCGGACCTGTTGCGTGTGGAAAAGCCGCATGCGGCGCGCAAACTCGTCTCGATCTATTTCGACACGCCCGACTGGGCGCTGAAACTGCGCAAGATGGCGCTGCGCGTGCGCCGCGCCGGACGCTCCGCGCCGGTCATGACCCTGAAATGGCCGGCGCCGACGGCGGGCGACGTTTTCGCGCGCGGCGAGGTCGAGGTCCGCGCGCCGAACATGGAGCCGGACCTTTCCCTGTTCGACGCCGACCTGGCCGCGAGCCTGCGCGAGATCATCGGCGATGCGCCGCTGGAGGCGAAATACGAGACCCATGTCAAGCGAGTCGCGCGGCTCATCTCGCATGGATCGGCGCGCATGGAAGCCGCCTTCGACGAGGGCGCCATCATTGCCGGCGCGCGCGAATTGCCGCTGCGCGAGTTCGAGCTGGAGCTGAAATCCGGACCGGCGCGGGATTTTTTCGATTTCGCCACCCTTCTCGCCGAGACTCTCCCCTTGCGGCTGGACAATGTCAGCAAGGCCGAGCGCGCCGCGCATTTCTGCGAGGGAACCGCGCCGAAACCGGTGAAGGCCAAGCCCGCCGACCTGCCCGCCGACGCCAATCTCGACGAGGCCACGGCAAGGATCATCCTGGGGACCGTCGAGCATTTCCTCGTGAATTGGCCGTCGCTGCGCGCCAGCGACGATCCCGAATCGATCCATCAGATGCGCGTCGCCCTGCGCCGCCTGCGCGCCGCGCTCGGCATGCTGAAAAAAGTCATACCCTGCCCGGAGTTCGAGACCTTTCGCGAGGAGGCCAAGGCGCTCGCCAGCGCCTTCGGCCCCGCCCGCGACAGTGACGCCCTGCGCGAATTGATCGAGCATGGGCCAATGGGCCATTTCGGCGAAAGGAAGGATTTCGCCCCGCTGCTCGACGCGCTCGAAAAGCGTCGCGCCGCGGCTTACGCCGAATCGCGCGCCCTGATCGAATCGCAACGCCCAACCCTTTTCGTTCTGCGCCTCAGCGCCTTCGTCGCCCGGCGCGGCTGGCGCAACGCCACGCCGGGCCTCGAACTCGCGACCCTGACCGAGCCGATCGGGGTTTTCGCGGCGCGGGCGCTTGAGCGGCTGCATAAAAGGGCGCTGAAGCGCGGCAAAAAACTCGTCACCCTGCCCGACGCGCAGCGCCACGAGGTCCGCATCGCCTTGAAAAACCTGCGCTATGGCGGGGAATTCTTCGCCGCCTGCTTCGCCGGCCAGCGCGACCCGGCGCCCTTTCTGCGCGCGGCGGCCGATCTCCAGGGCCTGCTCGGCGCCCACAACGACGCGGCCAGCGCCGATCAATTCTTGAGCGCCTCGCACGCCGAGGAAGCCGCCCGCGCCGCCGGAATCGTCTCCGGCTGGTACGCCCGCGGCGCCGTCATCGCCGACAAGCGCCTCGCCAGGGAATGGAAGCGTTTCAAGGCCATGCGGCCGTTCTGGCGCTGATTTCCGCGCACATACGGGACGAATGTCGATCATCGGGCGGCTTTTGGCTCATTCCCCTATCGTCCTCGCGGCGGCGGCAAGGAGGTCGCGCAGGACGACGGCTTGATTGTGCGCCTCGTCCTTGGCCGCATAAATCAGTGTCAGTCTTCGCCCCGCCGCGCTCCGTCGGATTTCGTCGAGAAGCGCGGCCTTGGGCGCCAGTTCCGCCAGATAGCGGCGCCGGAATTCATCCCAACGGCCGGGATCGTGGCCGAACCAGATTCGAAGCTCGGCGCTCGGCGCCAGCTCCTTGCGCCAGAGATCGATTGCGGCCTCTTGCCGGCGCAGGCCGCGCGGCCAGAGCCGGTCAACCAGCACGCGCAGGCCATCGTCGCCGGACGGCGGTTCATAAGCGCGCTTGATGCGCATGTCCGGTTCCTGCGCCACGGCCCCTCCGTCTCCTCGCCGGCGCCGGTCAGCCGGGCTTTGCCGATTCGTCCGCCTCCATGGCGGTCAAAGCCAGGATGGAATGCGCATAGGCGCCGCCGGCGCGCATTTCGGCGGCGACCCAGATCGCCTCCATCAGCTCTTGCTGCGTCGCGCCGAGGCGCAGCGCCGCTTTGGTGTGGCCGGCGATGCAATAGGGACATTGGGTGACATGGGCCACGGCGACCGCGATCAGCTGTTTGGCTTTCGCCGTCAAGGCGCCACCGGCGAAAACCTGACGGCTGAACGCCTGGAACGCCTCTTCTGTTTCCGGCGCGAGCGCCCGCCGCTTCTCGGCAAGCCCGCGCGACGGCTTCGGATACAGGGTCTCGGACATTGGGACGCTCCTCGATTGGCGCTGGTCATGGCGGCGCTCGCGCGTCGCCAATTTCTTGCCGCCCGGATGCAACGTCTTAACGCGCCAAACGTTTCCATGGAAATTTGTCGTGAACCTGCGTCGCCCGTGTTCGGCGCGGCGATCCGGGGGGCGAGCTGATGTTTGCCGCCTGAGCCGGCGCGTGATTAACTGCGGCCTGCCTTGATCCAGACGGGACGCCATGACCGGAACGCCGCAACGCCGCCTTGTCGTCTTTTCGGGGAGCGGCGTTTCCGCCGATTCGGGTCTCGACACTTTCCGCACTTCCGGCGGCGAGAGCCTGTGGGCGCAATATGATCCGCAAGTGGTCTGCAATTTCGATTGCTGGGAGAAAAATTTCTCCCTCGTCCACGAATTTTATTCGCGCCGGCGCGAGGAACTGGGCCAGGCCGCGCCCAATGCCGCGCATTTCCTCGCGGTCGATTGGGAACGCCGTTTCGGCGCCGAGCTGATCACCCAGAATGTCGACGATCTGTTCGAGCGCGCCGGCGCCCGCGCCGTGCTGCATGTCCACGGCTATCTTCCCGCGCTGCGCTGCATGTCCTGCGGCGCGCAATGGCTGATCGGCTACCGGCGCTTTTCGCCGGAGACCGACCGCTGCCCCAAATGCGGGCGGCTGGAGAGCGTGAAGCCCAATGTCGTCTTCTTCAACGAGCCCGCGCCGCGCTATGCCGAAATGTGGCGCAGCCTCGAAAGCCTGACCGCGAACGACGTGCTGGCGGTCATCGGCACGTCAGGCCTGGTCCTGCCCATCGGCGAAATCGCCCGCCGCAGCCCGGCGACCACGATTCTGTCCAATCTCCGGCCCGCCGCCAGCCCGCGCGACCGGGATTTCGACCATGTGCTGCACGGGCGCGCCGCCGAAATCGCCCCCGATCTGGATCGGCTGATGACAGAACTGATGGACCGGTGAAGCCAGCTTGACTCGAGCCCTCAGTATACGGGCGCGGGATTGTCGTCGAGGATCAGATCGACCATCAGCTCATGGGCGATCGCTTCGAGGGACTGGCGCAGGTCTTCGAGATCCAGCCCGTCGGGCAGCGTCAGCCGCGCCTTGGCCTTGAACATCGCTTCGCCCGAGAAGGACCCGCTGACGCATTCGCTTTCGAGTTCGGCGATGCTGACATTGTGGGCGGCGAGGACATGCGATATGTCGCGGATGATGCCGGGCCTGTCGAGGCCGACCAGCTCAAGCCGCATTGCGCGGCCCGCCTCCGGCGCCGGCTCGTCGCTTTTCTCGATGACGAAGCGCAGCCCCCGGGCTTCCAGCTTGCGCAAGGATGCGACCAGGGCGTCCGCCTTTTCCGGCGCGATGGCGACCAGAAGCATGCCCGCGAACTGGCCGGAAAGGCTCGCCATGCGGGTGTCGAGCCAGTTCCCGCCGCCCGCGGTGATGGTTTCGGACACCGCGCTCACCAGGCCCGGCCGGTCGCGGCCGATGACGGTCAGAACGAGATGAATCTGCATGGACGCGCTCCTCTTAAACGCTTCGCGAACGCCCGACGCCGGCATTCGCGACTTTCGCCTTTTCCGGCGCGACGTGACCTCAAGCCTCGGCGCCGGGCGCGAAGGAACGCGGCCGGCGATTACGACCGTGGCTCGATTATAGGCGATCGGTCGGGTTGGTCCAGCGGAGGCGTTCTGGCGAGGGCGCGGCGAACGGCGCCGGAAGCACGGGGCATTTTGACCGGCGCCTGGCCCGCGCTATAATCCGGTCTTCCCACAGCCTCACGCCGCGCCGCAAACGGAGCCGCCTGTCATGACCTTGCGCATGATGAATCTGGACGCCTTCAAGGCGACGCCCCTGACCCGCGAACCGTTCGAATTCCTCACGGTTCCCAATTTCCTGATCCCTGAAGCCTGCGCCGCGATCAACCGCGATTATCCGAAAATCGGCAAGAGCGGCAGTTTCCCGGTCGCGCAACTGTCTTTCGGGCCGGCCTTTCAGACGCTGCTGGACGAGTTGGCGAGCGACGAGTTTCGCGACGCATTCGCCGAGAAATTCACTATCGATCTCGCCGGACGGCCCCATACGATCACCGTGCGCGGAAAATGCAGTCCCAGGGACGGGCGCATTCACACCGACACCAGGAGCAAGATTCTCACGCTCCTGATCTACATGAATCCGCAATGGGAACATTCCGGCGGGCGGCTGCGGCTGCTGAAATCCAGCGCCAGCCTGGAAGACCCGATCATGGAGGTTCCACCCGCCGCCGGGACTCTGCTGGCCTTCAAGCGGTCGGACAATTCCTGGCACGGCCACAAGCCTTTCGACGGCGAGCGACGGGTGATCCAGTTCAACTGGGTGACCTCGGAAGGCGACCGCCGCATCGCCATGCTGCGCCACCATCTGTCGGCGGCGGTCAAGCGCCTGTTCGGCAAGTCGCCCGAGCAGCCTTACGCCTGAGTTTTCCGCCAGATCTTTTCATAGACGCCGATGATTTCCTCGACCTCGCGGTCGCGGTTGAAGGCGTCCATGACCCGCGCCCGTGCGCGCGCTCCGATCCCCTCGATCTTCTCGGGCTCCCGCATCAGCGGCTCGATGGCGGCGGCAAGCTCGTCCACTTCCCCGGTGGGGGCGAGAACCCCGGTCACGCCGTCCTCGATCACCAGTTCCGCCGCGCCTGCGCGGGTCGCCACCACCGCATTGCCGGCCGCCATCGCCTCCAGCATGGTCAAGCCGAAACCTTCGACCCGCGAGGCGAAGACATAGATCGAAATCCGCTGATACCACAGCGGCACTTCCTGGATCGGCAGTTCGCCCAGAAACCGGATGCGATCCGACAGCCCGGCGGCGGCGATGTCCGCCTTGAGCCGGTTGACGAAAGCGGCATGGTCCGGCGCGATCAGGCCGACGATGATCGCGGTGAAATCGGGATATTTGGGCAGAAGCCGCAGCATGGCGGCGACGAACAGATCGACGCCCTTCTGCTTGCGCACCCGGCCGAAGACGCCGATCCCGTATTTTCCCGGCAGCCCCGTCGCGGCGAAGGCCGCCGCGCGGTCCCGCGGCGGCTTGTAGGTTTCGAGGTCGATGCCGTGATGGATCACGATCGCCTCGCGCTCCAGAAAAGAGGCGGAGATTTCGCTGGTGGCGATGATTTCGTCCATCCGCGCGATCAGGAAACGGGTAAAGGCGGTATGGCGGCGCTGGGCGGCGGAATTGAAGATCAAGGCGAAGCGCCAGCCGAGCCATTTGAGCAGCAGTCCGACCACCATCTCGTTATTGCGGCGGGCGTGCCAGATGCGGACCTTATGCCGTTTCGGCGCGCGGAAACGCAAAGCCAGCAGGCCGAAGACGGACAATCGCGCGAGTCCCTCCGGCGCGTCGGTTCCAAACCAGACGGCGTCGCGCTTTTGCGCGATCAAGGGCGCAATGGTGCGATTCACCGCCGTTCCGCCCGAATAGCGGAGGTTGAAGTTCGGAATGATGACTTCGATTTCGTCCAAAATCCGGTCCTCGACGCGGTGACTTGCGCTGCCCGAGGGCGAATAGCCTATCGGCGGCTTTTGCGAAACCCGTCTTGTCGCTTCGGCCCTTTCCGGCGTCGCGGGCGTCGAAAGCCGGGGCGTCCGCCGCCGACGAAAACCGCGGCGCGAAAACCGGGGCTCTTGCCAAAAGCCGGAAAAATCCTTTATGGTCTTGCGTGGCGAAACATTCGCCCCAAGATCGAGCCGCCCGTGTCCTTTGACATTGACCAGACGTTGACGACGAAATCCGGCGCCTTGCGCCCGGCGGCGTTGGCGCGCGCTTTCGGCTCGACGCTCCTTCTTCTTATCGACCCCTGAGGGCCGGCCGGGCTTTGCCTGGGCGCTCAGGGGAGTTTGAGCCGCAGCCTTTCCGGCCCCGGCCCCGCATGTCCTTTAAATGTGTTCGTCGGGACGATGCGGAAGCGCCAGGGGCGCCCATTCAGGACCACGCCATGACCGAATCTCGATCCTCCACCAACGCCGACCGCGTCATCATTTTCGACACCACCTTGCGCGACGGCGAGCAATGCCCCGGCGCCTCGATGACCTTCGAGGAAAAGCTGGAGGTCGCCGACATTCTGGACGCCTTGGGCGTCGATGTGATGGAGGCCGGCTTCCCGATCGCCTCGCAGGGCGATTTCGACTCGGTGTCGGAAATCGCGCGCCGGGTGAAGAACGCCTCGGTCTGCGGCCTGTCGCGCGCTTCCGCCAAGGACATCGACCGCTGCGCCGAAGCCGTGCGCCACGCCCGCATCCCGCGCATCCACACCTTCATTTCGACTTCGCCGGTCCATATGAAATACAAATTGCAGATGGAGCCGGAAAAGGTGCTGGAGTTGGTCGCCTCCTCGGTCGCGAGGGCGCGCAACCATGTGGAATTCGTCGAATGGTCGGCGGAGGACGGCACCCGCACCGAGCACGACTTTCTGTGCCGCGCCGTCGAGATCGCGATCAACGCCGGCGCCACCACGATCAATATTCCCGACACGGTCGGCTACGCCACCCCGGACGAATATCGCGCCTTGTTCGAAATGTTGCGCGGAAAAGTGCCCAATGCCGACAAGGCGATCTTTTCGGTCCACTGCCACAACGACCTGGGGTTGGCGGTCGCCAATTCCATCGCCGGCGTCAAGGGCGGCGCGCGCCAGATCGAATGCACGATCAACGGCATCGGCGAGCGCGCCGGCAATGCGGCGCTGGAGGAAATCGTCATGGCGATGCGCACCCGCGCCGACGCCCTGCCCTATACGAATCATATCGACGCCAGGCTGCTGACTCGCGCGTCAAAACTGGTCTCGGCGGTCACCTCCTTCCCGGTCCAGTACAACAAGGCGATCGTCGGGCGGAACGCCTTCGCCCACGAGAGCGGCATCCATCAGGACGGCATGCTGAAGAACGCCCACACTTACGAGATCATGACGCCGGAATCGGTCGGCGTGCAGAAAACCTCGCTGGTGATGGGCAAGCATTCCGGCCGCCACGCTTTTAGGGAAAAGCTGAAGGAACTGGGCTACGACCTGAGCGACAACGCTTTGGAGGTCGCCTTCGCCCGCTTCAAGGATTTGGCCGACCGCAAGAAGATCGTCTATGACGACGACATCGTCGCTTTGGTCGATGACGAGATCGCCAACGCCCACGAGCGGATCAAGGTGGCCGAACTGACCGTGGTCGCCGGCACCAGGGGTCCGCAGAAGGCGGCCTTGACGCTGGAGATCGACGGCGAGCAGAAGACCCATCAATCGACCGGCAACGGCCCGGTGGACGCGATCTTCAACGCCATCCACGCCTTGGCGCCGCACCACGCCAAGCTGGAGCTGTTCCAGGTCCATGCGGTGACCGAGGGCACCGACGCGCAGGCCGAAGTCACGGTGCGCCTGTCGGAAGACGGCAATGTCGTCTCCGGACGCGGCGCGGACCCGGACACTTTGGTCGCCTCGGCGCGCGCCTATGTCTCGGCGCTGAACAAGATCTTCGCGAAGCGCGGGCGCGGGCCGATCGAGGCCGTCGCGATCCTGTAAAGCCGCCAAGCCGCCCGCGAAGAATCGCGGGCGGCGCTTCCTTTCGCGCGCGAACGCCCTATCTTAAGCGCGATCGGAGGTTTTCATGTTCGGATTTCTGCTTCGCGCCGCCATTGTCGCGCTCGGGCTTTGGGTGGCGTCGCGCATCGTCCCCGGAATCGGCTTCAATTCGACCGAGACCCTGCTCGTCGCCGCGGTGCTGCTCGGACTCGTCAACGCCATCGTGCGGCCGGTCCTCATCGTGCTGACCTTCCCGATCACCGTGCTGACCCTCGGCCTGTTCCTGCTGATCGTGAACGGGCTGATGATCGAGCTTGTCGCCCGCCTGCTCGATGGATTCTTCGTCCGCGACCTCGGCGCGGCGGTTCTGGCCTCGCTGGTGGTGAGTCTGGTGAGCTGGGTTGTGTCCTGGTCGATCGGCCCAAGCGGCTATGAGGTCATGGTCGTGCGGCGCTGAGGCGCCGGAAATTATGACTTCCTTCAGGGCGCCGCGCAAAAAGACGGCCGGCGCCTTTATTCGTAACGCGCGTGCAAACATTGACCCTTAAAATCTCCGGCGGTTCAATTTTTCCGCCGAAAACCTTGGGGTCGCGCCGTGCAGATCTTTGTCTCCTTTCTTGTCGCCGTCGCCGCCTTCGTGCTGCTGATGACGGTGATCGGCAGCTTTTTCACCGTCCAGACCGCACAGGTCGCGGTCATCACGCGCTTCAATCGCTATCTGCGCGTCGCCCAGGCCGGGCTGAACTGGAAGGTTCCCTTCATCGACCGGGTCGATGGCCGGTTGAGCCTGCGCGTCGATCAGATTTCCCTCACCATGGAGACCAAGACCAAGGACAATGTCTTCGTCACCATCCCGATTTCGGTCCAGACCCGCGTCCGCACCGAAAAGGCTTACGAGGCCTATTACAGCCTGTCCGATCCCCGGGCGCAGATTCAGGCCTATGTCGAACAGGTGGTGCTCGGCCATGTGCCCGGCATGACGCTCGACGAGGTTTTCGCCAGCCAGTCGAGCATTGCCGCGGCGGTCAAGCACGAACTCGATGTCGATATGGCGGCCTTCGGCTTTGAAATCGTCAATGTGCTGGTCACCGACATCATCCCCGACGCCAAAGTCAAATCGGCGATGAACGACATCAACGCCGCCCAGCGCGAGCAGGTCGCGGCCAGCGCGCGCGGCGAGGCGGAAAAGATCCTGGTGGTCAAGAAGGCCGAGGCCGAGGCCGAAAGCAAGGCCCTGCAGGGCCAGGGCATCGCCAACCAGCGCAAGGCGATCATCGACGGGCTGCGCGGCTCGATCGAGGATTTCCAGAAATCGATCGGCGACGCCAGCGCCAGGGAGGTCATGCAGCTGGTGCTGGTGACCCAATATTTCGACACGCTCAAATCGATCGGCGAACAGGGCAAGACCAATACGCTCTTCGTTTCCCATTCGCCCGGCGCGGTGCAGAATTTTTCCGAACAGGTCATGCAGGCCATAGCCGGCGCGGCCGAAGCGGGGAGATAAGACTCGACACAGCGGCTCCGACCAAAGGACGAACCGCGCCTGGAGATTTCTTTTCCTCCCCGGCTTGTCCGACGCGGTTCTGGCGTCGCAAACTTGCCGGCCCGGGCCATTCCGGCCGGACGCACATTCGAGGAAACGCCATGGCCGTCGAAACCAAGAGGCCCGAAACCCAAAGGCCCGAGACCATTGTCCTTCACGCCGGCTGGCGGGCCGATCCGGTCACCGGCGCGGTGGCGCCGCCGATCTACCAGACCACCAGCTACCAGTTCCGCGACACCGAGCACGCCGCCAATCTCTTCGCGCTCAAAGAACTGGGCAATATCTACACACGGCTGGGCAACCCCACGACCGACATTCTCGAACAAAGGCTCGCCGCGCTTGAAGGCGGCGCCGCCGCGCTGTGCGTCTCCTCCGGCCAGGCGGCCTCGGCCTTTGCGATCCAGAACCTCGCGCGGGTCGGCGACAATGTCGTCTCCTCGACCGACCTTTATGGCGGCACCTGGAATCTTTTCGCCAACACGCTGAAGGACCAGGGGATCGAAGTCCGTTTCGTCGATCCGACCGACCCGGAAAATTTCCGCCGCGCCACCGATTCCCGCACCCGCGCTTTTTTCGCCGAAACCCTGCCCAATCCCAAGCTGGCGGTCTTCCCCATCGCCGAAGTGGCGGCGATCGGCCGCGAGATCGGCGTCCCGCTGATCATGGACAATACCGCCGCGCCGATCCTGTCCCGACCGCTCGACCATGGCGCGGCGGTCGTGGTCTATTCGACCACCAAATTCATCGGCGGCCATGGCGCGGCGATCGGCGGCGCGATCATCGACGGCGGCAATTTCGACTGGGAAAAATTTAAGGAGCGCCAGCCCGCGCTCAACACGCCTGATCCGTCCTATCACGGCGCGATATGGACGGAGGCGGTAAAGCCGATCGGCCCGGTGGCCTATATCATCAAAATCCGCACCACCTTGCTGCGCGACCTCGGTTCCGCGCCCTCGCCGTTCAATTCCTTCCTCACCCTGCAGGGTCTCGAAACCCTGCCCCTGCGCATGGAACGCCATTGCCGGAACGCCACCGCCGTCGCCAACTGGCTGGCGAAGCGGCCGGAAATCGTCAAGGTCATCCACCCCTCGCAACAAAGCGGCGAAACCCGGGCGCGGGCGGAAAAATATCTGAAGGGCGGCCAGGGCGCGCTGCTCGGCTTCGAACTCGCCGGCGGCGCGGCGGCGGGCAAGAAATTCATCGACGCGTTAAAACTCTTCTACCACGTCGCCAATATCGGCGACGCCCGCAGCCTCGCCATTCATCCGGCCTCGACCACCCATTCCCAGCTCGCCGAAGAGGCGCAACTCGCCACCGGCGTTTCGCCCGGCTATGTCCGGCTCTCCATCGGCCTTGAACATATCGACGACATTCTCGCCGATCTCGATCAGGCGCTGAAGACGATCTGACCCCCCGGCCGCCGGCCTCGGCTGGCGGCCCCGAACGCAAGCCGCCCGTTGCAAAAGAACAATGCAAAAGCTTTCTAATATAGTAGCTTGATATCAATATAGCATTTGCTATATATTCCGTGAAAGACGGAAACGATCCATGACCCATTATGTCGCGACGCCCACTCTGACCGACAGCACGACCTTCCAGATCCGCGAGGTTCTGGCGGGCCGGCGCGGCGGCTTGCGCTCGACCTTGCTGTTCGCCGGCCCGGCGGTCATCGCCTCGATCGCCTATGTCGACCCCGGCAATTTCGCCACCAACATCCAGGCCGGCGCCGGCTATGGCTACGCCCTGCTGTGGGTCGTCGTTCTGGCCAACGCCGTCGCCATGCTGTTCCAGGCGCTCTCGGCCAAGCTGGGCGTCGTCACCGGCCGCAATCTCGCCGAAATGTGCCGCGAGAGATTTTCCGCGCCCGTGCGTTTTGGAATGTGGGCGATCAGCGAGATCGCGGCCATGGCCACCGATCTCGCGGAATTCCTGGGCGGCGCGATCGGCCTGTCGCTGCTGCTGCATCTGCCGCTGCTGGCCGGCATGGCGGCGACGGCTGTGGCGACTTTCGGCATTTTGCTGTTCGACACACGCGGCTTCCGGCCGATGGAGTTGATCATCGGCGGCTTTGTCGCGATCATCGGCTTTTCCTATGTCGCCGAAATGTTCATCGCGCCGGTCGATTGGGCGGTCGCCGGCGCCGCCCTGGCGACGCCGTCGCTGCCCGACGCCAAGGCCTTGACCATCGCGGTCGGCATCGTCGGCGCGACCGTGATGCCGCACGCCATTTACCTGCATTCCGGGCTGACCCAGAACCGCGCGCCGGCGCGCAACGACAGCGAGCGTCGCAAACTGCTGCGCTTTTCGGCTTGGGAAAGCGTCATTGCGCTGGCGGTCGCCGGCGCCGCCAATGTCGCCATGGTGATCATGGCCGCGAGCGCCTTCCATGCCGGCCACGCCGATGTCGCCGAGATCGGAACCGCCTATTACAGCCTGACTCCGCTGCTGGGCGGCGCGGCGGCGAGCGTATTCCTGGTCTCGCTGCTGGCCTCGGGGATTTCCTCCTCGGCGGTCGGCACCATGGCCGGGCAGATGATCATGCAGGGCTTCGTCGGCTTTCGCATTCCCGTCTGGCTGCGCCGCCTCGCGACCATGCTGCCGGCCTTCGTCGTCGTGGCGATGGGCGTCAACGCCACCGACGCTCTGGTCTACAGCCAGGTCGTGCTGTCCTTCGCCTTGCCGGCTCCCATCATCGCGCTGGTCCTGTTCACCCGCGATCGCGCCGTCATGCGGGAATTCGCCAATGGAAGGCTGACCGACGCCGCCGCGCTCGCCGGGACCCTGGTCATTCTGGCGCTGAACGCGATCCTGCTGCTGCAGACCTTCAATATTCCGATCCCGGGCCTGGCCGCCGTCTGAAGGGGCCGGAGATTTTGCGCGCATGAATTATGGTCTGTGCTAAAGATCATCCTGTGCATTCCGATTCCTGAAAGTTACCGCCGTGGTGAAATCCGCCGCTTCCGGCCCAAAACGCCTTGCTCCGACCGACGCGGAAGCGCGCGCCGAGGCTTTTCAGAAAAGCCGCGACGACCGCCGCTTCGAATTGAAGGAAGATTATGTCGAGCTGATCGCCGAACTGATGGCGCAGGAGGGCGAGGCGCGCCAGACCGATATCGCGCGGCGCCTCGGCGTCACCCAGCCGACGGTCGCCAAAATGCTCAAGCGCCTCGCCGAGGAAAATCTGGTGACGCAGCGCCCCTATCGCGGCGTTTTCCTCACCGAGGAAGGCCAGCGTCTGGCGGCGGCGACCAAGCGCCGGCACGACATCGTCGAGACTTTGCTGCTGCGCCTTGGCGTCGATCCAGACACGGCGCGCAAGGACGCCGAGGGCATCGAGCACCACGTCAGCGACAGGACGCTCAAAGCCTTCGAGCTTTTCCTCGCGACAAGGTGACGCCCGCCGACGGCGCTTGACAGGCGCGGCTCTTTTGATAGGCCTGTCCCGGCCCTTCGTTTTTCGACCGCGCCGGGGCGATTGAGAGGAATTATGGCGTTCGACCGTATCGGCCCGCGCTGGGCCGGCCTGTTTTTCCACGCGATTCTTGTCGTATTGGTCCTGAGCTTCGGCCTGGGAGCCGCCGCCCGGGCGCAGGGCATGTCAAAAGGCAAATTCGGCGACTGGGAAATGCGCTGCGAAACCCCGCCCGGCGCCGCCCATGAGCAATGCGCCCTGATGCAAAGCGTCGCCGCCGAGGACAAGCCCAATGTCAATCTCGTGGTGATCGTGCTGAAGACCGCCGACGGCAAGAGCCGGCTGCTGCGCGTCATCGCGCCGCTGGGCGTGCTGTTGCCCTCCGGCCTCGGCCTCAAGATCGACTCGGCCGACATCGGCCGCGCCGGCTTCGTGCGCTGCCTGCCCTCCGGCTGCATCGCCGAAGTGGTGATGGACGACAAGCTGATCCAGCAGTTGAGTTCGGGGACCACCGCGACCTTCATCATTTTCCAGACTCCGGAGGAAGGCATCGGCATTCCCCTGAGCCTCGACGGATTCAAGGACGGTTTCGCGAAACTGCCCTGACCGGGCGATTTTGAACGGCGGCTTCTGGAGGGCGCATCATGTCGGATATGGAACAGGCCCCCGCCCGCACGCCCCTCTATGCCCGCCATATCGCGCTGGGCGGGCGGATGGTCGATTTCGCCGGCTACGCTTTGCCGGTGAATTATTCCAAGGGCGTCCTCGCCGAACATCTCTTCACCCGCGAGAAAGCCGGGCTGTTCGACGTTTCCCATATGGGACAGGCCCTTCTCTCCGGACCCGACGCCGCGCGGCGGCTCGAAAGCCTGGTTCCCGGCGACATTCAGGCGCTGGCGCCGGGGCGCATTCGCTATACCCAGTTCACCAATGACGAGGGCGGCATACTCGACGACCTGATGGTGACCAGGCTCGCGTCCAATGCCGCGGGCGAAAGGCTGTTTCTGGTCGTCAACGCCGCCTGCAAACAGGCTGATTTCGCCCATCTGCGCGCAAAACTCCCCGATTTGCGCCTTGATGCCCTTGAGGATCACGCCCTGCTCGCCTTGCAGGGGCCGGCGGCGGCGGCCGTGCTGGAGCGCCATGTTCCCGGCGTTTCGGCCCTCGGCTTCATGGCGCACGATTATTTCATCTGGCGCGGCGCCCAGCTCGGCGTGTCGCGCTCGGGCTATACCGGCGAGGACGGTTTCGAGATTTCCCTGCCCGCCGACGCGGCGCGGTCGCTTGCCGACCTGCTGCTGCTGGAGGACGACGTCGAGCCGATCGGCCTCGGCGCGCGCGATTCGCTGCGCCTCGAAGCCGGCCTGTGCCTCTATGGCCATGACATCGACAGGACCACCAGCCCGATCGAGGCCGGCCTGGTCTGGTCGATGTCCAGGCGCCGGCGCGAACAGGGCGGCTTTCCCGGCGCCGCGCGCATCCAGAAAGAGCTGGCCGAGGGCGTGGCGCGCCAGCGCGTCGGCCTGGCGCCCGACGGCAAGGCGCCGGCGCGCGAGGGCGCCGAAATCACCAATGCGGATGGCGCGGTCATCGGCCGGGTCACTTCGGGGGGATTCGCGCCATCGCTCGGCCGGCCCATCGCCATGGGCTATGTCCCGCCCGAATTCGCGCGCGAAGGAACCGCCGTCAATCTGATCGTGCGCGGCAAAGCCTTGCCGGCGCGGGTCGTTGCCCTGCCCTTCGTTCCCAACCGCTATCACCGCCCAGTCAAAGGCTGATTTCCGGAGCTTTCCATGGCCGACATGTTTTTTACCAAGGATCACGAATATATTGTCGTCGAGGATGGCGTCGGTCGGGTCGGCATCACCCGCTTCGCGCAGGGCCAGCTTGGCGACGTGGTTTTCGTCGAGCTTCCCGACGTCGGCGCGCAGCGCAGGCAGGGCGAGGAAACCGGCGTGGTCGAGAGCGTCAAGGCGGCGAGCGAGGTCTTTTCGCCGGTCTCCGGCGAAGTGGTCGAGGTCAATGCCGACCTCTCCGACCACCCGGCCCTGGTCAACGAAGACCCGCAGGGCGACGGCTGGTTCTTCAAGATCAAGCTCGCCAATCCGGCCGAATTGTCGAGCCTGCTCGACAAGGCCGCCTATGACGCCCTGGTCGCTTCGCTCGCCTGAGCTTTTTTTTTTACGGGGGCCGCATGCAAGACTCCGACGCGCCTCCGCTCTGCCCGCATTGCGCCAAGCCGGATTTTCTGTGCGTCTGCGAGTCGGTCGAGCCGATCGACAATAAAGTCGCGCTGCTGATCCTCCAGCACCCGCAGGAGCAGGACCGGCTGCTCGGCACGGCGCGCCTGACCAAACGCGCGCTGCAAAACGCCGAACTCAAGATCGGCCTGTCCTGGCCAAGCCTCGCCAAAGTCTTGGGTCGCGAGGCCAATCCTGCCGATTGGGCCGTCCTGCATCTCGGCGCCGCTCACGCTAAAACCTTGCCGCGCGAGCGGGAACTCATCGTGCTGGACAAGAAGGGCGAGCCTTTGCCGGATCAGGACAGGGCGCTGGCGGGCGTCAAGGGAGTGGTGATTTTCGACGGCTCCTGGGCCCAGGCCAAGACCTTGTGGTGGCGCAACCCCTGGGTGCTCAAGGCCAAAAGACTGGCGCTCAACCCGAAAAAACCATCGCTCTACGGCAATCTGCGCCGCGAACCCCGCCGCGAGGCGCTCTCGACGCTCGAAGCCGCGGCGCTCGCCCTGTCGCGCCTGGAAAAAAGGCCGGCGATCGAGACGGCTTTGCTGAAGGATTTTTCCGCCATGCTCGACAAATATCGCGCCGCGCTGGCCAGCGACGCGGTGACGCCCGCTGCGCCGGCGCGCAAGGGCGGGGCGCCGCGGCGGGGGAGAAAAAAGGCGGTTCCTGCCAAATAATTGAACGTCTTCTGTGTCTGAAATTCGGATTTCGCCTTGGAAGATGCAGTCAAGGTGAGAATTCGAACGCCAGCACATTCAGGCGGCGCCAAAAGGCGGACCCTAATTCACGTCCACCTCAGCCAACCCGAATGCGACCGGCATCGGTCATGATGTGTTTCGGTGACAATGGATGCGGCGCCGAAGGCTCGTTCCATCAAAACATGGTCATTAATTCAGGGAATGGCGTATATTTTAGCGACCCATTACACGGACCGATTATTTCTTCAGCGCCGAAAGCCTTCGTGACCGTTCTCAATCTGATCTGCGTCCCACTGATAGACTCAACAATTACAGCATATCGTTTATGACCGTTGAAAATGTTGAATTCTTCATAATCAACAGTGACACAATATACAGGGACCGCGCTTTCTGGATGTAGATTATTCGTATAGCCTATTGTCGCATATGGAGTAATAGTTGTATTTACGACCCTCGCCGTATGCAGCGAAGTAGCACTTCCCTTATCCATAAAGCCTTTCACGGCACGCGCAATAGCAACCCTAAGCTGGGGCGTAAGCGGAACGTCGCGCGGCGCCTCATCGACACGAGCTTGAAATCTTGCGCGATAATCTGGACTGAGCCCACAGCCAGCCAAAAAGACGGCGAGGACAATCACCAATGAATTTTTCATTCCAATCCCTCAAAAACCCAATGAGATTTCAAAGCGATGACCGCCAACTGGCACAAGAGTTCACCTGAGTCAATCGATCGTCATCGCGCGAGCCGCGCCTGGTTTTCCTGGCGCCGTTTTTGTGCTATTCACGTGCTTCCGTTCCCCGAAAAAAGCCGAAGTCCCCATGACCCTGGCAGCGCAAGCCGCGCCTGAAAAAATCGCCGTTTCGCCAAAGCCCTCGCTGGTCGGGCTGACCCGGGCGGGGCTGGCCGAGGCTCTGCGCGAAAGAATCGGGACGCCGGAGCGGGAAATTCGCATGCGCGTGTCGCAGCTCTGGCACTGGATCTACTTTCAGGGCGCGGAAAATTTTTCCGCCATGCTCAATGTCTCCAAGGTCATGCGCCAAAAACTCGACGAGCATTTTTCGCTGGCGCGCCCGGAAGTGGTCGAGGAGCAGGTCTCCGCCGACGGCACGCGCAAATGGCTGATCCGCATGGCCCCGGTCGACGCCCTGGATAAGGGCGCGGAAGTGGAATGCGTCTATATTCCCGAGGCCGATCGCGGGACTCTCTGTGTTTCCAGCCAGGTCGGCTGCACGCTGAATTGCACCTTCTGCCACACCGGCACGCAAAGGCTGGTGCGCAATCTGACCGCGCCGGAAATCGTCGCCCAACTCATCGTGGCGCGCGAAAGGCTGGGAGATTTCCCCGGCCTCGTTCCCCCCGACAATGGCCTGATCCCCTCGGGCGAGGGCGTGCGCGCCGTGTCCAATATCGTCTTCATGGGCATGGGCGAGCCGCTTTATAATTTCGAAAATGTCCGCGACGCGGTGGAAATTCTTTCCGACGGCGAT
>JAJYCZ010000167.1 GCA_021777915.1 Pseudomonadota bacterium
TGAAACGCGACCTGCTGCCGAAAGTGAAGAACCCGGTGGCGATGAACGTCATGCGCCGCTTCAAGACGGCGCTCGACCCGCATAACACGCTGAACCCGGGGAAGGTGCTGTAAACCCGCGCGCCGCTTCAGCGGCGCTCCGCCGTCGCCTTTGACCGATGAAATTGCCCGCCGTCCCCGGATTCAGATCCGTAATCGGATTTCATCTCCTTGTTAATAAATGACGCTTAAAAATTTCAGATCGCGCTTGAGGCAGGCTGGATGAATTTGTCGTTCAAATCGCATTTTTCCCTGACCGCCGTCCAGGCCGAACTTGAGGGCGATCCGCGCATTCAGGCGCGGGCGCTCGAAGTGTTCGGCAAACGCGAAGTGATGAATTCCTATCTGGCGCAGTTCGTTTTCGGCCTGATCGCCATCGCGGGCTATTTCACCGGAAATCAAAGTCTTGTCGTTATCGGCCTGATCCATTGCCTGGTCGATCAACTGGTTCGGCGCAATCTCCGCATTTTTTCCCGAACCCTTGCCCAGGGCGAAATCGACCGCGGTCATTTGCGCGCTATCGAGCATGTTTTCTACGGCGTCGGCTTCGCCTGGGCGATGGCGTCCTGGCCTCTGGCGGAAGCGCTCGACGGCCTTCGTCTCCTGCTGACGGTCGTCTCCGTGGCCGGTCTGCTGGTCATGGCCAACACGACCTGCTTCGCGCCACGCGTGTTCAGGGCCTCGGTGATCGGCTTCGCGCTCGGAATCGCGGTGGCGATCCCCGCGATCGCGACCATCCCCTGGTATGTTCTCGGCGGCGCGACGGCCGCGTTCCTGATCGTCGTCCAGGGGGTCGGCGCGGGAACCTCCCGGCAACTGATCCATATGCTCCAGATGCAGGTCGAGCGCGACGAAGCCATAGAGGATCGCGAGCGCACCATCGCGGCGCTGGAGTCCGCGCGCCGGGCGGCGACCCGCCTGGCGGAGACCGACAATCTGACCGGGCTCGCCAACCGCTTCCTGTTCATGACGAAGCTCGACGCCCTGATCGCCGGCGGAGAGCCGTTTTCCCTGACTTTGCTGGACATCGATCTTTTCAAGAACATCAACGACGCCCTCGGGCACGCCATCGGCGACGAATCGCTCAAGGCGATTGGCGCCGTGCTGGCGAGAAGCACGGAGCGCCATTGTTTCGCCGCCCGCCTCGGCGGCGACGAATTCGGGGTCATCGCCCCTGGCGGCCAGGCGCAGGAAAGGGGCGCGGACCTCATGGCCTGGGTGAAACAGGGAATTGACGACCTTCGTGCGACGAACAGGGACATTCCGGCGATCTCGATCACCGGGGGCTCGGCCTATTTTCCGGGCGACGCCAGAACCCGCTCGGACCTGCTGGCGGCGGCGGACATGGCGCAGCGCGAGGCGAAAAAGGCGAAACGCGGCGGCCATCTCGATTACAGTTCAAGTCTGACCGACATATTCCGCAGGGAGAACCGGATCGCGCGAGGAATCAGCCAGGCGATCGCCTCGCGCTCGCTTTCCCTCCACTTCCAGCCCAGGATCAATCTGATGACCGGCCGGGTGGAGGGCGCCGAGGCGCTGTCCCGCTTCCCCGACAAGGCTTTCCCCGGCCATTCCCTCGAAGAAATTTTCGACGTCGCCGAAAACCATGGCCTCGGAGCCCTCCTCGACGAACTGGTGCTCGACGTCTATCGCGAGGCCCTGGTTCGCTTACGAGACGAAAATTCGATTTCCCTGCCGATTTCGGTCAATCTTTCCGGCGCCATTCTCAAGGCGCCGGAGCGGCTGCTCGCCAAGCTCGACATGCTGATCGGCGAGGGCCTGCCGCCATCGCTGATCCGCATCGAAATCACCGAAAACGCCATCTATGGCCGAGGCCAGACCGGTGTCATCGAACTGCTCGACGAAATCGTGGAGCTCGGCTTCAGCCTTGCGCTCGACGATTTCGGAACCGGCAGCGGAACACTGCGCCATCTCGTCAACCTGCCGATCAGCGAAATCAAGATCGACCGGTCCTTCGTTTCCGGCATGCTGAAAGACCGCAACAAGAGCGCCATCATCGGCGGGCTGATCGTCACCGGGCGCGACATGGGCGTCGATGTCGTCGCCGAAGGCGTCGAAAGCGAGGATGAAGCCAATCGTCTGCGCTCGATGGGCGCTCAGTTCGCCCAGGGTTATCTCTGGTCGAGACCCTTGCCGATTTCCCAGTTCGCGGAATTCGTCCGTCTCTTCGGTCCCGCCGTCAGACCGACTCTTTCGGGCGCGCCCAGAACCGCCGTGGCGAGGCGCTCGACATTTCAGCCGGCCAGACGAGCCTGAATCGATAGGCCAATCGCCCAACTTGACGCTCGCCCCCCGCCATCGTCTCATGGCGGCCCAACGGAGGCGCCCATGTCCAGATTCAAAGCCATTCGCATCGACAAGGATGCGTCCGGTTACCGCGCGGCTTATTCGGAATTCGACGAAAACGAATTGATGGACGGCGACGTGACCGTGCGCGTCACCCATTCCACGGTCAATTACAAGGACGGCCTCGCGATCACCGGGAAGTCGCCGGTGGTGCGGCGCTTCCCGATGATCCCCGGCATCGATTTCGCCGGCGTGGTCGAAAGCTCGTCCGACCCGGCATTCAAGCCGGGCGATGAAGTGGTCCTCAACGGCTGGGGCTGCGGCGAGACTCATTTCGGCGGCTATGCGCAAAAGGCGCGGGTCAGGGGCGACTGGCTCGTACCCCTGCCCAAAGCCTTTAGCGCCGCGCAGAGCATGGCGATCGGCACGGCGGGCTATACGGCGGCGCTCGCCGTTCTGGCGCTGGAAAAACACGGCCTGACGCCCGACCGCGGCCCGGTCCTGGTCACCGGCGCGGCGGGCGGCGTCGGCTCGATCGCCATCGCGCTGCTGGCCAGGGCCGGCTGGCGGGTCATCGCTTCGACCGGCAGGAAGGACGAGGCTGATTTTCTGACCTACCTCGGCGCGTCCGAAATCATCGACCGCGCCGAACTGTCCGCGCCCGGAAAACCGCTCGGCAAGGAGCGCTGGGCGGCGGCCGTCGACGCCGTCGGTTCGCACACCCTCGCCAATGTCCTGGCCCAGACGGCATACGAAGGCGCGGTCGCCGCCTGCGGCAACGCCCAGGGCATGGACCTGCCGACGAGCGTCGCGCCCTTCATCCTGCGCGGCGTCTGCCTGCTCGGCATCGGCAGCGTCATGAAACCCAGAGCGGCGCGGCTCGAAGCCTGGGACCTGCTGGCGCGCGATCTCGACCCGACCAAACTGGCCGAACTCAGCCAGACCATCGGCTTGTACAAGGTGATGCAGACCGCCGCCGAAATCCTCGAAGGCAAGGTGCGCGGCCGGGTGATCGTGGAGATCGACTGAGGCGCAATCCTCTCTCCACGCAGCGCGTCCGAACAACGCCCGGTTCCGGACGGACCTGGCGGGAGAAGCCGGCGCGAAGCGCCGGATGGACCGGCGCGACGGGCTCCCCCGCCCAACTCAACAAAATCTCGCGGTCGTGCTAGGTTTCAAGCTATGCTGCGCGCGGCGCGACGCCATTCGAGGGCCTGAGAGGGGAATTCGCGATGTTCAAGAAACTTGGCTCGGCGGCTTTGCTGACGCTGGCGCTGGCGGCGCCGGTTCATGATGCGGCGGCGCAGGATGTGCCGGGGGGCGCGCTGCTGGGCGGCGTCGGCGGCGCGATCATCGGCGGGGCCGTCGGCGGCGGCAGGGGCGCCCTGATCGGCGCGGGCGTGGGCGCCGTCACGGGAGCGGCCATCGCGGCGGAAGGCGAGCGGCGCCGCGGCGGCTATTATTATTACCGCAGAGGTTGTTATGTGCAGCGCGCGGACGGCGCCTGGATCCGCGTCTCGCGGCGCTATTGCTACTAGAGCGAAACCGGGGGCGCCGCCGTTCGCGACCGCCGCGCCCGACATCGGCGTGAAAAGCTAATCCCCTTGCCCGTTGCCGCTGAGCACCCCGCGGCGTTTGCTCAATTGGGTTCCGGCGTGGTCCATGAAGGCGCGCACGCGCGCAGCGTGCCGCAGGTCGGGATGGGTTAAAAGCCAAAGCACGGCGCCGCGCCCGCCCATTGGCTCGTCGGTGCAAACCAGTTCCGGATGCTGGTCGCCGATGAAACGGGGCAGGAAACCGATGCCCACGTCCTGCGCGATACATTGCGCGATGCCGACCGTGGTGTTGCACCGCATGGCGATGCGCTGCGGCGGGATTTCCTTCTCGATCCAGTCGAAAATGTCCACGCCGCCGAAATGTTCGTTGAAGCCGATATAATTGTGGCTTTCGTCGGCGAGATCGAAACCCGATTCATAGAGGCGCCGCGAGACATAGCGGCCCCAGACGGACGAACCGATCCGGCGTCCGATCAGCGTCTCAGGCGGCGCATAGGCCGAGCGGATGGCGATGTCGGCGTCGCGGCGCGCGAGATTGAGCGGCTGGCTGGTCACCAGCACGTCGAGCTGAATGTCGGGAAAAGCCTTGCGGAAGCTCGCCAGAATGGGCGCGAGAACATAATTGAACAAGGCGTCGTTGGTGGTGAGCCGTAAAAGCCCCGACGGCTTTTCGTCGCGGCCCGCGATGCGCCGCTCGAAATCCGTGACGTCGCGGCCCATGCGCTCGGCGAGCGCGACCATTTCCTGGCCGGCGGCGGTGGCGGCATAGCCGTTGCGCGAACGCTCGAACAATTTCGCGCCGATCGTCGCTTCAAGCGCGCCCAGACGGCGGAAGACCGTCGAATGATTAAGGTTGAGCGCCGACGCCGCGCCCACCAGCGAGCCGGATTCCGCAATCCCGCGCACCAGACGAAAATCGTCCCAACTGATCCGATTCATGGCCTCAAAATGGGTCGATTCCCCGAAAAGCGCAAGATTATTGCAACTTCACCCGCGCGGCGCGGCGGCGCGGCGCAGCCGGTCGTTGATCGCCTCGCCGAGATCGGCTTCGGGAATGGGCGCGACCGCGATCCTTGCGGCCCCGCCAGCGTCGAGCGCCCGCAGCATGGAAAAGAGATTGGCCGCCGCTTCGGTCAGGTCGCCGCCTGGCGAGAGATCCAGCACCCGCCCCGGCGCCCCCGTGAAACGGCCGCCGAAATCGAGGCCCGCCTCGCCTTCCTCAAGATGCTGCGCGTCGAGGCGCAACGCGGCGCGCGGCGCATAATGCGAGGCGAGCATGCCGGGCGCGACGAGTGCGCCCGCTTCCGCCCCCGCCAGGCCTTCCCCGAGGACCCGCTCGATCTCGGCGCGCGAGACGCCGCCCGGCCGCAGCAGGCGCGGCGCGCCGCCGAGCAGGGCGACAATGGTCGATTCGACCCCGACCAGGCAGGCCCCGCCATTGAGCACGGCCTCGATACGGCCTTCGAGATCGGCCAGCACATGGGCGGGGGTCGAGGGGCTGACATGGCCGGACAGATTGGCCGAGGGCGCCGCGACCGGGCCGCCGGCCGCCGCGATCACGCCCCGCGTCAAGGCGTTGGCGGGAACCCGCAAGGCCACGCTGTCGAGGCCGGCCCGCGCCAGGTCGCAGACGCTCGCGCCCGGCGCCAGCGGCAGGACCAGCGTGAGCGGCCCCGGCCAGAAAGCTTCGGCCAGTTTTTCCGCGCGGAGGTCAAAAACGCCCTCGCGCCGCGCCGACGCCACGTCGGCGACATGGGCTATCAGCGGATTGAAGCTCGGCCGGCCCTTGGCGCGATAGATCGCCGCGACCGCGCGCGGGTTGGCCGCCAGCCCACCCAGACCGTAGACCGTCTCGGTCGGCAGCGCGACCAGACCGCCGGCGCGCAAAATCGAAGCGGCTTGCGCGATTCCCGCCGGCCCGGACGCCAGCAATCGGGTCACCCGCTTGTTTTCTTCCTGCAATCGGCCAATCCTGCTTGACGTCGGCGGGACATTTAGTTCATATATAAACTATTGTCTCGCCACGCATGCGGATGCACATGACATTGGCGCGCGCGCTGATCAAGGACAATGCACGAACGGGAGGCAGGCATGGCGGATGTCGAAATCGCCAGATCGGGCGCGGTGCTGGAGTTGACGCTGAACCGCCCGGCCAAGAAGAACGCCCTGACCAACGCCATGTACCGGACGCTTAACGTGGCGCTGCGCGAAGCCGAGCGCGACGCGGGCGTCGGCGCGGTTCTGCTCGCCGGCGCGGGCGGCGTCTTTTCCGCCGGCAATGACATCGGCGATTTCGTCGCCGCGGCCCAGGGCGGGGAAATGGCGGGCGCCGATTTCGTGCGCAGGATCGCCGCCTTTCCCAAGCCTCTGGTGGCGGCGGTCGATGGGCTGGCGGTGGGAATCGGCTGCACGCTGCTGCTCCACTGCGATCTCGTCTATGCGACGTCCGAGTCGCGCTTCCTGCTGCCCTTCGTCGATCTCGGCCTCCTGCCCGAGGCCGGCGCCTCGCTGCTGCTGCCGCGCCGGGTCGGCATGGCCCGCGCCAGCGCCTGGCTCCTCGCCGGCGAAAGTTTTGGGGCCGACGAGGCGCATGACGCCGGGCTGCTCAATGCGGTTGTCCCCGCAGACGCCCTGATGGCGACGGCGCGGGAAAAAGCGGCGCGGCTCGCGGCCAAGCCGCGCACCGCCCTGATGGCGGCGCGAAAGTTTTTGCGCGGCGACACGGCTGAAATTGTCGCCCGCATCGAGGCCGAACTCGACGCCTTCCGCAAGGCCCTGGCCTCGCCCGAGGCGCGGGCCGCGCTCACCGCCTTCCTCAACAAGGGCAAATGACGCCAATTCCGCGTCAGTCACGCGGAAACCCCATAAGTTTCAGGAGGATTTCATGGCCGGACTTGCTGGCAAGACCCTGTTCATCACCGGCGCCTCGCGCGGCATCGGCCTCGCCATCGCCCTGCGCGCCGCGCGCGACGGCGCCAATGTCGCGATCGCCGCCAAGACGGCGGAGCCGCATCCCAAACTGCCGGGCACGATTTTCACGGCCGCCAAAGAGATCGAAGAGGCCGGCGGCAAGGCTCTGCCGTTGACCGTCGACGTCCGCGATGAAGCCCAGGTCGCCGAAGCTTTGGCGACGACAGCGAAAAAATTCGGCGGCGTGGACATTGTCGTCAACAACGCCAGCGCCATCGCGCTGGGCGGCAGCCAGCAGATCGACATGAAGCGCTTCGACCTGATGCATCAGGTCAACGCCCGCGGCTCCTACATGACCGCCAAGCTCGCCTTCCCCTACCTCGCCAGGGCCGAAAACCCGCATGTGCTGATGCTGGCGCCGCCGCTCGACATGAAGGAGAAATGGTTCGCGCCCCACACCGCCTATTCCATGGCCAAATTCGGCATGAGCCTCGCCGTCCTCGGCCTCGCCGGCGAGTTCCGCCCGGCGGGCGT
>JAJYCZ010000168.1 GCA_021777915.1 Pseudomonadota bacterium
GAACTTCGGATGCAGCGGCGCGAGGCGGGAAATCGCCTCCCACAAGGCCTTCTCCATTTCCGGGGTCTTGGGCGGAAAGAATTCGAACGACACGTCGATCGGCTTATGGCGGCGGCGGCTGCGCCTCTGTTCCTGCATGTCCAGCTCTCAATGCGCGCTCGCGCGGAGATCGCGCGCGAGCCAAAGGGAAACGGTGAGGTTCTGCTCGCCGGCGGCGTCGCCCGGCGCGAGATTGCGATGCAGGAAGGGTTTCAGCCCGGCCTGTTTCAGATAGCCGTCGACCTCCCTCTCGGCAAAACCGAGGCGACGGTGCTCGTGTTTTTCACGCAGCATTTCGAGGCCATGCGGCGCGAAATCGACCACGATCAGGCGGCCGCCGGGAGCGAGCGTCAGCGCCGCCTCGCGCAAGGCCCGCGCGGGATTGTCGAGATAATGCAACACCTGATGCACGACGGCGAGATCGACCGAGCCGCGCCCCACCGGCAGCGCGAAAATATCGCCCTGGCGCAACTGCACATTGCGCAGGCCGGCAGTCTCGAGCCGCGCCCGCGCCACGCCGAGCATGGCGGCGGAGAGATCGACCCCGATCGCGTTTTCCGCGCGGGGCGCGAGCAGTTCCAGCATGCGGCCGGCGCCGCAGCCGATGTCGAGCAGGCGCCTGACCTTCGGCGCGCCGTCGAGCGCGGCGGCAAGGATCGCCGCCTCGACCTCGGCTTCCGGCGCATGCAGGCGCCTGGTCTCGTCCCAGACCGGCGCATGTTCGGCGAAATATTTCTGGGCCCGCGCCGCGCGGGCGGCGCGGGTTTCCGCAAGACGTTCGCGGTCGGCGGCGAACACCGGATCCTTCGCGTCGAGCCGCGCCAGAACGGCGCGGGCCAGCCCCGCCGCCCCGCCTTTTTCAGGGGCATGGAAAAAGGCCCAGGCGCCTTCGCGCCGCCGTTCGACCAGACCCGCTTCGAGCAGGAGCTTGAGATGGCGCGAAACCCGCGGCTGGGACTGGCCGAGAATCATCACCAGTTCGCCGACCGCCAGCTCGCCCTCCGCCAGAAGCGCGTAAAGGCGCAGGCGCGATTCCTCGCCAAGGGCGGCAAGCCAGGCGAGGGCGTCACGCAGAGAAGCTGGAGCTTGGTTCATTTCTGGTCCAGAAGGATATAAACATATCTTTATACGTCATTTACCGCAAACGCAATCCTGCCGCGCGAAACCGGCGCGAAGCGCGGCGCCGTCCTTGCGCTATGCGGAAATTTCAATGGTCGCAGGGATTGAGGATCTCGAATGTCACGCTGGCGGGCTGCCGGCGAAACATTTCGCCGCGGTAAAGACGCCAGTCGAAAGCGGATTCCATGCGGACGCGGTCCGCGCCTCTCGCCCAATTGGCGGAACCCGCGGCGCGGAAGGCCCCGGCGTCCGCGCCCGGCTCGATGTCGCCGCTGAATTGCATCTTGTTCGGCGGGCCGTAGGCGCTGAATATGTCCGCCAACATCCGCGCGTAGTCGGCGTCGGACTGGATGTTGCGGCTATAGGAGACCAGAATGTTCTCGCAAAAACCGACCCTGCTCAAATGAAGCGGCGGGAAGGAGGCGCCGAGATAGAAATATCCGGCCTCGCCCGGCTGCGCCGTCAGGCCTCGGGCGGCGGCGGCAAAGGCGAACTGCTCCGCCGACATGCCGCTCCAGAAGCCGTCGACATGGAAAGCCCGCGCGTCGCGGGGCGCCAAAAAGCAGACATGAAGGAAAAGGAGAGCGGCGACCCCGCGCGAGCGAACTGCTTTCATTTTCTCGCCCTTTCGAAATGATGTCCCTAACGCGCCTTGCGCCCGTCCGCCTGATCCGCATCTTTAGACTTTTTGCCCCATGTTTGAAATAGAGCGCCGCGGCGGAATCGCCGTCCGGCGCCTTCAGGCGTTGAACCTTCAGGGCGGGATCGGCCGCCGACCGCGGGGATTTAAGCGCAAATGACCGAGAAAAGGCCAGAGATTCTCGCCCTTATCCTCGCCGGAGGGCTCGCCCGCCGCCTGGAGGGCCGCGCCAAGCCGCTGCTGCGCCTCGGCGGCCGTCGGCTGATCGACCTTGTCGCCGAGAAAGCGCGGGCGCAATGCGGCGCGGTCGCGCTCAATCTTCATGACGGCGCGCCGGAAACGCTGGCGCCTTACGCCGACCTCGGCTTGGCCGTCGCGGTGGATGCGGCGCCCGGCCGGCTCGGGCCGCTCGCGGGCGTGCTCGGCGGGCTCGATTTCGCCGCCGCGCGTCATCGGGGCGCCGAATTCGTGCTGAGCCTGCCCTGCGACGGCCCCTTCCTGCCGGACGATCTTGCGGCCCGGCTGCTCATGGCGGCGCGCGAAACCAAATCGGGGCTCGCCCGCGCCGCTTCGGGCGGACGAATCCATCCCGTCGTCGCGCTCTGGCCGCTCGGCTTGCGCGCGGACCTGCGCCACGCCCTTGTGGAGCAGGACATTCGCGCCGTCGGCGAATTCCAGGGCCGCTATGATATCGCAACGGTGGAATGGCCAGTGACGCCGCGCGACCCTTTTTTCAACGTCAACACGCCGGACGATCTTGCCAAGGCCGGAACTCTGTTGCGCGGCGAACCATGAGACCGCGCGCTTTTGCCGCGGTCATTCACCGGGAAGGCGAACCGATCGACGCGCCTCTCGCGCGGATGCGAGGCGTCGGCGCCGCGACGCCGGCCTTCGGTGTTTGGCGCATCGGGCAGGAATGCGGCCACGTTTTTTCCTCTCGTTCCGCAGGAGACACAGACGCGATTGGACGCTAACATGACATCGGCGGCGCGCAATCGTTCGCCGCCCAAATCCATCGGAACAGGTTCCGGAGGCAAATCATGAAGCTTGTCAATTCCATTGCTGTCCTTTCTTTCCTCGCCTTCACCGGCGCGGCTTACGCCCAGGCTCCGGCGGCGCCGGCCGCCGCCGCGCCAGCCGCCGCCCCCGCCGCCCCGGCCGCGAAAGCGAAGACCGCCAAGCCGCGCAGCGCGAAATCGCTGGAGTGCTCGAAACAGGCCGACACCCAGAAGCTGCATGGCAAAGAGCGCAAGGCGTTCATGAGCAAGTGCAAGAAGGGCTGACGCCCCTTCGACGCCGTGGGCCGGAGCAAGTCCGGCCCACGGATTTCCCCTCCGCCCCGCGCTCATTCCCCGCCGAATTTGTCACGCAAAGCCCGCGCCGCCCTGTCGATGAACAGCGACGTCTTGCGCGGGGCGCGGCCGGGCGGGCGAACCAGATGGATCGGCGCCGGCGGCGGCTCGAAATCCTGCAGTAGGCGGACCAGCCGCCCCTGGGCGATCCGCTCGGCCGCCTGATACGAGAACAGCCGCACGACCCCCAGCCCCGACATCGCGGCGTCGAGCGCGGCGTCCACCGAATTGACCGCAAGGCGGGGACGGAAGCGGATCGTCCTGTCCTCGTCGGCGCCCAGGCTCCAATGGCTCGGCGTCGCGGCGACCCCAAGGGTCGATATGAAGACATGCTCCGCCAGTTCGTCGGGATTTCGCGGCGTCCCGGCCCGGGCCAGATAATCGGGCGCGGCGACCAGTACCCGCCGGACCGCGCCGACGCGCAGCGCGATCAGCGATGAATCGGGCAGATGGCCGATGCGCAGGCCGACATCGATTGCCTCGTCCACCAGCGAAACGATGCGGTCGAACAGCAGCAGGTTGACGTCGACGCCCGGAAAATCGCCCAGGAAATCGCGGACGATCGGCATGATGTGCAAGCGGCCGAACATGACCGGCGCGGTGAGCGTCAGCACGCCGCGGGGCGCGCCGCCGCCCTGAAGGGCGTCGGCCATGTCGTCGTATTCGGCGAGCAGGCGGCGCCCGCGCGCCAGCAATTGCTCGCCCGCCTCGGTCAGGGACAGCGCCCGCGTGGTGCGGTTGAACAGGCGTTGGCCCAAAACCTCCTCCAGAGCGGCGATGGCGCGGCTGACGCCGGCCGGCGAGCGCCCGGTCTTGCGCGCCGCCGCGACAAAACTGTCGGCTTCGGCGACGGCGACGAATAAAGCGATCGAGGCGAGCCGGTCCACGGGATTGTTTCGCTTTTCGCAAAAGTCAGATGAGATTTTTACCGATTAACGCGAATTTCAAAAGAATTATTTTGAGCGCGGGGCCGCGACGTCCCTGACCTTCGGGAGGAAGCCATGAATCTGAAAAAGCCGATCCTGCTGCACGGTTTCGACCGGTCCGGCCATTCGCATCGCGCCGAACTGATGCTGCGACTGCTTGGCCTGCCCTTCGACTTTCATCAGGTCGATCTCGCCGGCGGCGAGCAGCGCGCGGCCGCCTTTCTCAAGCTCAATCCGTTCGGGACCGTGCCGGTGATCGAGGACGACGGCGTGGCGATCGCGGATTCCTGCGCGATCCTGGTTTATCTGGCGACGAAATACGACGCGGAAGGCCGCTGGCTGCCGCGCGACCCCGTCGGCGCGGCGCGGGTTCAGCGCTGGCTGTCGGTGGCCCAGGGACCGGTTTTCAATGGCCCGTGCCGCGCCCGCCTCGTCACGGTCTTCGGCGCGGATCTTGACCATGCGCTCGCCAAGGCGACCGCCGAAAAACTGTTCGCGACGCTCGATCCGCTATTGGCCGACAAGACCTTTCTGGTCGACGAGCGCCCGACCATCGCCGATATCGCGCTTTACACCTATATCGCCCACGCGCCCGAGGGCGGCGTCGCGCTCAACCCGCACAGCCATATCGTCGCCTGGCTCGGGCGGGTCGAGGCCCTGCCCGGCTTTTCGCCCATGCCCGCGACCAAAGCCGGCCTGCTGGCGGCGTGAGACATGACCGCGCCGTCGCCGGACAGGCGCGACTTGGAGAGGCGCCCTTGGCATGAGGGCGAGGTCGCGGCGCGGCGCATGGCCGGCGCGCCGGAAACCGCGCCGGTCATCCGAACCTTCCTCACCCAGCAGCAAGCCGATTTTTTCGCGCGCCTGCCGATGGTTTTCGTCGCCGGGCTCGACGCGACAGGCGCCCCGATCGCCTCGCTCCTGCGCGGGGCGCCGGGTTTCATCGCCTGTCCGGAGCCGCGCCGCATGACGATCGCGGCCCCCTTTCCGGCGCGGGAGCCTCTGTCGCGCGAGAGCGGCGCGCCATTCGGCGCGATCGGCGTGGATTTCGCCGCGCGCCGGCGCAACCGGGTCAATGGCCGGATCGTTCAGTCCAATGCCGAAGCATTGAGCCTCGCGGTGGACGAAGCCTTCGGCAACTGCCCGAAATATATTTCGCCGCATGAACTCCCCGACGGCGGCGATGCGCCGGGCGCCTGGACTGACGCGCCCGACCTCGGCGCCGTGCGGAAATTCGTCGAGGCGGCGGATGTGTTTTTCCTCGCCACGCGCGGGCCGGACGGCGTGGATATATCCCATCGCGGCGGACCGCCCGGCTTCGTGGCGCTGCGCCAGGACGGCCGACTGCCGGTCCCCGACTTTCCGGGCAACAATTATTTCAACTCGCTCGGCAACCTTCTCCACGATCCGCGCGCCGCCCTGCTGTTCGTGGATTTTCCCAAAAGCCGCGCGCTGCGCCTGCAAGGCGCCGCGCAAGTGGATTTCGCCACCGCCCGCATGTGGACCTTCACGCCCGACAGCGCCGCCTGGCTGGAGACCGGCGCGCGGTCTTCGGCCCCGCGCGCGCCGGCGAGCGGGGGAACGGGAAGCCGCCTGAATCCATAAGGGCTTCCCCTCGGGCGGTTAGGCCTTCATTAACCATGTTTGTCCAAACTGGCGGAAATGGACAACAGGCAGAACGGCGTGCGGCGCCTCATTCCATCGCCCAGGCCTCCATCGATCATGTCGCCGCGCCCCATCGCGGCGACGACCGGCGGCCAGTCGCCGCTCGCCCTGGTCTTCGCCCTGGCCTTCGGCCTCACCGCCCTCCCCGTATTCCTCCACACCTTCGGCCAGCCGCTGGCCCTTGCCGTCTGCGCCACGCTGGCGGCCGCCGCCGCCGTGACGATCGAGGCGCAGATCCCCGTCGTCGTCCTCACCGCGACGATTTTCCAGAATGTTTTCGTCTCGATCGCGTCGGTCAATTACGCCGACATCCATGACCTCGATCCAATGAAGAGCTACAATTTCGTCACCACCGTCGTCATGTGGCTGGTGGTGATGGCGGGCTTCCTCAACCGATGGCGGTCCTTTTCGTCCTTCACCCGGCGGATGATTTTCGCGTCCTGCGCCTTGCTGGCGGTCTATGGCGTCTATTTCCTGGCCGGCCTCCCGATCAATCCCCGCAGCGCCGTCGTCTATCTGCGCAATATCGGGACGCCGATCCTGTTGTTTCAGATGTTCCTCGTCGTCGCGGCCCGCCATGAGCTGGCTCTGCCGAGAATCGTCGCGGTCCTGCTGGGGCTGATGATCGGCGCCGGCTATGTCGAATTCCTGGCGCACGATCTGTGGCTCGACCTCACCAACGGCTGGCATTACCTCGCGCTGTCCTATGCCGACAACGCCAGCAGCCTCAAAACCCTCGACGAGGCCAACCGCTCCGGCGTCGTGCCGGTCAATCTGGTCGATTACGGCCGAACCGACCTCTTCAATTCGCCGCTGTTCGCGGCCCTGCATCTGACGGTGCTGCGCCTCGAAGGGCCGAATCTCCATTCCATCAGCTTCGGCTACGCCCTGGCGGCGCTGCTGTCCTTCGCCGCGATCCACAGACGCTGGGCCGTGGCGCTGCTCGCGGCGCCGCTGCTGCTGCTGACCAGCGCCAAAGGCCCGCTGGTGCTTGCCGTCTTCACTCTCGCCTTTCACGAGGCCGCGCGCCGCCGGGATCCGAGGACGGCGCTGAAAATCCTGGCGCTCGCGCTCGCGGCTTTCGCCGTCTTCGCCCTGGTCGTCGGTTTCAGGAACGGCGACTATCATGTGCTCGGCCTCATCGGCGGACTCAACGGCTTCATGAAAAATCCGATCGGCCACAGCCTTGGCGAGGGCGGCAATCTTTCCTTCGCCAGTTTCAACGTGATCGACTGGAGCAAGTTTCAGCGCGAAGGCGCGGCCGACGTCGCGGTGGAAAGCGCGGTCGGCGTCATGCTGTTTCAACTCGGCGTCGCGGCTTTCGCCGCTTTCGCCTTTTACGCCTGGATCGCGCGGACGGCCCTGTCGCTCTTCGAGCAGACGCGGGCGCCGGCGCTGGCCTTCGCGGTCGGCGCCATCGCGACCACGCTGGTCAACGGCCTGTTTCAGGAAGAAGCTTTTTTCGCGCCGCTGGCGCTCGGGCTGGTGATGGGCCTCGCCGGCCTGTCCCTCGGCGCAGCCGATCGCGCCCTCGCCGCGACGGAGGCGCCGCGG
>JAJYCZ010000169.1 GCA_021777915.1 Pseudomonadota bacterium
GCCGGCGATGACGCAGAGCGCGACGCCGAGCGCCGCCGCGATATGGGTCTTCGAGGTCGAGAAATCCTTGTTCGAGAAAGCCCAGAGGATCACGGCGATCGAAATGACGATTCCCGTCCCCAGATTCGCGCCCTCCCGGGACACATGAAGGCTCGCGCCGAGGAGGTCGCCAAGACTCTGGGTCGGGACGCCAAAACGCGTCACGCTCACGCTGGTCGCATTCTCCAACGCGACGCGGACCGGCCCCAGCAGCCCGCCGATGGCGATATAGGCGAACAGCCCCACAAAAATCAGGTTGACGAGCGAGCGCAGGTCTCCCGCGCCGACTCGCACCAGATTGCGGCTGGCGCAACCTCCGGCCAGCGCCATGCCGACGCCGAAGAAGAGGCCGCCCAGTAGATTGCCGGCCCAGTTCAGTCTGGGCGCGGCGAGATACATCGACTTTGTCAGCGGCGCGACGCCCTCGAAAGCGAGAATCTGCGCGCCCAATATGGCGAGGCCCGCGGCCAGAACCCAGGCGCGAAATCGGCGGCTGTCGCCAAATGTCGCCATGTCGGAGAGGGATCCCATGGTGCAGAAATTGGTCGCCTGGACAATCGCCCCGAACAGGGCGCCGATGAGCAAGCCGCCGGCTGGCAGCCAAAAACTGCTGTTGGCGGCAATCGCCTCGCGCAAACCATCCATTCAACGTTTCCTCCAACTCCCAACGGGCCATATCTTCATTGCGCCGGCATCTCGGCGCGGGGGTGCGGCCTCGTAAACCGACGCACGCGGCGAGAGGCTTCAGCCCCCTGGCCGGGAGCGCGGCCGCCGGCGACAGGCGCGAACCCCGAGGCGCCTGAGCGCGCGTATGGCCGCGCCGCTTCCCGGCCCCGCGAGAACCGCGCGGACATCGACGAGGCTTCCCCGGTCCCGACGCGGGATATGCAGCGACAGTCGCTCCGCATTTTCGTTTTCGCCGATACCGGGGTGGCGCCGTCGATCAACTTTTCAGCAAAGATCGTGCCGAGGCCTGCAGCGGCGTTGATCGGCAGGAAAACGCGCGCCGAGTCGACTCCTCCCGGCCCACGCGTGGTTTCATCGCGTCACATGACGAAACATGGTGAAACGTCGGCGCGACGCCGACCTCGCGACGATCCGAGCGGCAGTGGACCTAAAAGAGGTTGCGGTACAGCCCTTCCCCCCATGCAAGGCCAGCTTTGGCGTTCGCCGCCGAACGGTTGTTGTCGATCTTGACGTCCGTGAAGGCGAAGTCCTGCTTGGCGTATCTGGTCTGCACCATGAGCGCCTGCGCCGGATTGGCGTCAACCATGGGGTAGCAGAGCGTATGGGGGCTCTCCCACGCGATCTCCTTGCCTGCCTCCCGGGCCGCGATCAGCCTGGCGACGAATTGCGCCTCCGTATTCGCCGTATTGGCGGACTTGGAGAAAGGCATCGGCCGCGCGTCGCCAGTGACATAACAGGAATAATCGCCCTTGCAGGCATAGGTGTGAACGTCGATATCGGCTTCCAGCTGCGGGCTTTTCGGATCGTGCAGGCCCAGATCCTCGATAAGCTTGGCCGCGCGTATCCGTGGATAAATGGACGCATCATCGAATTTGAAGGTGTCGAACTCGGTGGCGACGAGTTTTTTCACAGGGTCCACAGAAGAGATAAAGGTCAAAGGCGTATAAACGAGAAACTCCTTGTACAATTCTTCGAATGCGGCGAGGAAGCCGGGCGCCAAAGGCGCGAACGGCTTCTCGCCGGCATCGAGAAGCAGCACCTTGCCTTTGATTTTCTTCTGCTTGAAATAGGCCGCCACCATACAGGCGCGCTCATAAGGCGCGGGAAGGCAGCGATAATTGCCGCTCGGCGCCGTCAGGAGGAAGACTCCGCCCTCGAAGCGCTCAAGCTTGTTCTTGAGCGACAGATGTTCCGAGCCGGGCTTGAACGCGGCAGGATAGTTTTGCGCGCACATCACAGCCATGGCCGGATCGTGGAGACCGAGCGAGGCGTAATTGTAATCGATGCCGGGCGCGATCACGATATATTCGTAATCGATATAGCCTTCGCTCGTATAAGCCCGTTTCGCTTCCCGATCGAGGTCGATAAGCTTGCCTTGCAGCCAGATATATTCGCCGTCCTTGGCCGCATCGCAGAACGAATGCGTCAAGGTGTTCAGGCCGACGAGGTCGGCAAGCCAGAGACTGCTGAAAAAGCAGGACATATAGGTCGCATTCGGTTCGACCATGACGACGTCGAACGCTTGGTTCGCCTGTTTGAGCGCGCGGGCCATGGTGAGGCCGGAAACGCCGCCGCCGACGACGACGCAGCGCGGCCCCGACTTCCCGGGCAAATCGGCGGGCCGGGCAGTGCGCCCGCTGACGGCCGCGGCCGCCGGTTCCAGCAGACCCGTCGCGGCGACGGCCGCCGCTGCGGCCGCCCGGGCCGAACCCCGCAGGAACCGCCGCCGTTCGACGCGAAAGAACGATCTGTCTGATCGCATGACCATAATTCCATCTCCGCAAAGCCGGAAGATCGGCTTCGACGGCGGCGCGAAGCCCTCTCCGGCGCGGGCGATCGTTGTTCGGAGCCGAAGCCAGTAACCCGCCGTCGGAGTCCTGGACGGTCGCGCGAGCTAACCGCACCTTCGCGCTCCACTCAACCGAACCGGGCGCGCGACGCAGGCGTCTTTGCTCTCCGAGCCGGCGTCGAGCGCAAACTTTGCTTCATCGGCTCGCGCACCGCAACTGTCGCCCGCAATTGCCGCCATTGACAACGGAAAACGATTCTGGCCAACTTGGTATTACTGGATCTGTTCCAGATCACTTTGAACTCATCGGCATTCGTTCGAGCGGCGAGCCGGCGCAAGCGGTGGATGAGGACTCTGATCCGAAATGAACTTTTAGCGGCCGAAAGCCGGCACGGTCCATGGGCGAAGGTCACACTCGTCTTGTGGGTTGTCCTGCTGCTTTCCATTCCTCTCGGCATCGTTGCATTCGCGCCTGCGGACTTTCTCAAGACAGCCTATGTCTCGCCCCCAATGCATTCGCTGCTCGAAGGCTTTTGTGCGGCGGTCGCTTTCGTTTTGTTCGCTATCCTGAGCTTTGCAACTTTCTACGAGCGGGACTGGTCGATATTTTTGACGTCTTTGGCCTTCCTCGTGATGGGGATTTTTGACGGGCTGCACGCGATTGCGAATCCGTATTCCGAGCATATTTTCTTTGTCGGGTTTCACACGGTGTCTTCGCTGGGCGGCGCCGTTCTTCTCTTTTTGGGCGTTTCTCTGAAAGTCTGGAATGTCCTGCCGAACCGCGGCGCCAAGGTGACGCACCTCGTCGTTCTTCCCGGCCTGTGCGTCATCATGCTGTTTGCATTTCGCGGGGTCATGCTTCATTTTGTTGTCGGGCATAGCGTACAGCAAAGGTTCTCCACGCTGACCTATGAAATACATAATCTTTCAACCGCGTTCTATCTTTTCTCGGCCGCCGAGCTTATTTATTATTATTGGCTCAGGGCCTACATTCCGGCCCTTGTCATTGGCGGCATGCTGGCTGCATTGGCGGAGAGCGCCTACCTTTTCGAATTTTCGACCATGTGGGATGTCAATTGGTGGCTGTGGCATTTTGTAAAGGCGGCTTTTTATTTCGGCGTGCTGACCACCGCGAGCACGGCGCTGGTCTTCGCCTTGCGATCGGTCGAGGCGTCGCGGCTGGATCTTGCGCGCGCGAATGTCAAGCTGACGCAAGCCAAACGGCAACTGGCCGAACTCAATTCCGAACTCCATGGACGGAATGTGATGATACGCGACGCCGTCGCCTGTTTTTCGCTCGACAATGTGCTTCACGCCTTTTTGTCGGCGCTCGCTGAAATTGCGCCGGGCTCGGGTTGCCGCATCGTGATCTTCGTGGCGCCTGACGAGGCCGCCGAAAGCAACAGAATGTTCAGATCGGAATGGGGCGGCCTGCCGGTCGCCGCGGAGCCGTTCCCTGAAGGAGATTCGGATGGAGAGCAGCGTGAAGCGCCCAAGGCGATGGAATGGCCCGGTCCTGTTCCGCTCTTTGCTTTTCCATTGATTTCCGAACGCGTCAATTTCGGCGAGGCGCGCATCGAAATGGCCGCGCCCGATCCTGCCGCCTACAAGAAGATACGGGCCGCCGTGAGGGAAATCGGTCCGCTGGTTCAGAGTTCCTTGCGCAATTTTCACCTAGCCAAGGAAGCGAGGTTCCGCAGCACCCTTAACATCGCCGTCGGCCAGGCTTGTTCCGCCCGGGACGCGCCGCGCGTGTTGTCGATCGCTTGCCAGGAAATCATTCCGCTGGTCGACGCGGACTGGGCCTGCATTGTGGACGGGTCGATGAATGTTTTCGCCTCGGCGCCGGATATGGCTGGACTCCCGGAAGAGGTTCCGGGCGCCGAGAATGTTATTTTCGCCGATCAGGCGGGCGGGCGCGCTCCCGAGCCGCCGCAGGCGCGGCGTTGGCGCTGTGAAACCGCGGCTTTCGTGAGCTTTCCGTTTTGGCAGAACGAGGCGGAGCGCCTCGTTCTGATCGCCTGCCGCCGTGAAAATGTCGAGTTCAGCGCCGCCTCGCTCTCGAAGGGCGAGCTTCTCGTGCGGCAACTGGCGATCACCTATGCCAACGCCGTGAACTACCGCCGTGTGGTCGACATGAACCACGAACTGGAGGTTCAAAGGGAAATCCGCGCGCGAAGCGAACGACTGGCGACGCTGGGGCAGCTCGCCGCCTGTGTCGCGCACGAAGTTCGCAACCCTCTCGGCGCGATCACCAATTGCCTGTCCATTCTCGGGCATGAACGCAACGATCGCGCGACCATCGACAATGTGCTCGAAATCATCCGTGGCGAGGTCGCCCGCCTCGACAGGTTGACGCGCGACTTTCTCGCGATCGGCTCCCGCCCGAACAAGCTCAGCGTCGTCCGGCTTGACGAAATGCTCGACCGCGTCTCCCGGGCGGTTCATCAATACATCAATTACGAGGGACTTCCGGTCCAACTGGACGCGCAATTCGACGGCGAAGGCGGAGCGCTTTTGTTCGACAGCGACGGGCTTGAAATCGTCCTGTGGAACCTGGTCCTCAACGCGGTCCAGGCCGTGAGCGGGCAAGGTCACGTGCGGGTGGCGCTGCGACAAAGGGCGGAGCGCATTTTCCTGGCGGTGATCGACAACGGCCGCGGCATCGCGGCAGGCGACCAGCAGCTCATTTTCGAACCGTTCCGCTCCACGCGCGCCTCCGGGGCCGGATTGGGGCTGGCGATTATCGGCCGATACCTCAGTCACTGGGGAGGAAAGATCAAGCTGAAGAGCACGGTTGGACGGGGGACCGCGTTTCTGTTGTTCATTCCGCTCCCCTCCAACGCCTACAACGCGAAGAAAAGCGCCTGAGAAGAGATGCCGACAATCCTTGTCGTTGACGATCATTTGGGCATGCGCCGCAGCCTCAGCATCATGCTCCAGGCGGCAGGCCATGTGGCTGTCGAAGCTTCGGACGGCGTCGCCGCGCTCGAACTGGTTCGCAAAAAGCCCTTCGACCTCGTCATTACCGATCTGCGGATGCCCGGTCTCGGCGGGATCGACCTGCTGCGGACCTTCCGTGACGAGAAAAGGCTGATTCCGGTGCTTGTGATCACGGCGTTCGGCTCGATTGCCTCGGCGGTCGAGGCGATGCGCCTGGGGGCAATGGATTACATTACCAAACCGTTCCAGGAGGATGACCTTCTTCAGCGCATCAAAGGAGCCATCCTGACGCAGCAGCATATGCTCAAGACGTCGGAAGGTTCCGAGGAAACGATGTCTCCCGTCGTCCCCGGCCTGGTTTATGCGTCGCCGGAAATGAAAGCGGCACTGATCAAGATCGAAAGGATCGCGCGGTCGGACATTTCCGTCTTGATCGGCGGCGAAACGGGAACGGGCAAAACGCAACTGGCCCGGCTCATCCATGCGAAAAGCGCGCGCAATGGCGGACCGTTCCTTGGCATCAATTGCGCCAACCTGTCCGAAACATTGCTGGAAAGCGAGCTATTCGGCCATGTCAAGGGCAGCTTCACGGGGGCCAACGAAACACGGATCGGCCTTCTGGAAACCGCCAACCGCGGCACCGTCCTTCTCGACGAGATCGACACGCTCTCCCTGGCCACCCAGGCAAAACTGCTTCAGGTGCTGAATGACGGCGAGCTGAGGGCGATCGGTTCGAACAAGAGCAAGCCGATAAATATCCGGGTTATTTGCGCATCGAACAGGGATATTCCGCGGCTGGTGCGCGCGGGCGAGTTTCGGTCGGATCTCTATTTTCGGATCTGCGGCGTGAGTTTGACGGTCCCGCCGCTACGCGAGCGCCCGGAGGAGATCGAACCGCTTCTTGATGTGTTCTTCGCCCGTTACGCCAAGAAATACGGGAAAAGCGGTTTAAGGCTCAGCCCGGCCGCCAAAGAGATCGTCATGGGCTATGGGTATCCGGGAAATATCCGCCAGTTGGAAAATTTTGCCGAACAGATGGCGTTGTTTTGCGATCAGGACGGTGAAATCGACATCGCCGCCCTTCCCGAGGAGCTCCTCTATCCGAAGGCGACCGAAAGCTACGACGACGTCGATTTGCAGGGCTCCCGCGTGATGACCCGCAGCGAAGACGAAAAGGCCGCTCTGGAAGCGGCGTTGAGGCGCTACCCCAGGCTGGAAGACGCCGCGCGGTCACTCAGGATCAGCCGTACGACTCTCTGGCGAAAGATGCGCCAGTACGATCTGAACCCGCGCGCGCGAAAGTGATTTCCGCGCGCCTCGCCAGGATCAGAAGTCTATTTTTTCATGGATGTGATCCAGAGCGGCCTTGGCGCAGACCTCATCCGCCTCGCCTGTCGGCGCGCCCGAGACGCCGACAGCGCCCATCAATGTTCCCTCCGCTTCTATGATCAGACCGCCCGGAATCATCAGGATGCGCGGCTCGATCGCGATCCTTTCGCTCATCTTGCCGGATTTCACGAGCTGGCCCAGGGCGCTTGTGTCCGAGCGGAAGCTGAGGGCGGTGTAAGCTTTGTCCGTCGCGGTCTGCGTCGCTGGAAGCCCGGCATATTGGTCGCGCATGAGCGCCTGCGTCTGGCCGAAACGATCGATCACGACCGCCGAGACCTGAAAGCCGTCGGCCCGGCATTTCTTTATGGCGACCTGCACCGCTTCGATCGCGACCTCCGGCGCCACGGATTTGTAAGTCACGGTGGACTCGCTGGCCGCGGCAGGCCCGAGGCCTCCGATGAGCGCCAGCGCCACGATGGTCAGAA
>JAJYCZ010000170.1 GCA_021777915.1 Pseudomonadota bacterium
AGGATCGTCAACAATCTGGACGAATTGCGCGTTGAACTCGACGATTTCCTGCAATGCGTGACGACCTGAGCGCGATTTTCGTCGAAGCCGGCGAACGCGACCCGATCAAGGCGGCGCGGCAGGATTTTCGGCGCCCGCCGCCGAAAAAATTCTACAGCCAGGTCGGCGTCGAGGCGCGCGACGGCGGCTTCGCCTTGACCCTCGACGGCAAACCTGTCCGCACCCCGGCGCGCGCGCCGCTGATCGCGCCGACTCGCGCCTTGGCCGAGGCCATGGCCGCGGAATGGCGGCGGCAGGGCCAATTCATCGACGCCGCCGACATGCCGGTCACCCGCATGGTCAATACGGCGCTCGACGGCGTCAGCCGCGCCATGCAAGCGACGGCGGCCGAAATCGTCAGGTTCGCGGCCTCCGACCTCGTTTGCTACCGGGCCGGCGAGCCGGACAGCCTGGTCGCGGCGCAGAACGCCGCCTGGGGGCCGGTTCTCGAACATTTCCGAGCGTTTTTGGGCGCGCGCTTCCTTTGCGCCGAAGGGGTGGTTTTCGTCACCCAGCCGCCCGCATCTCTGGCCCTGATCGAGCAACGCGTGGCGCGCGAGGCGCAAAAACCCGATGGCGCGCTGCGGCTGGCCGCGCTCCATGTGATGACCACGCTCACCGGTTCGGCCCTGATCGCGCTCGCCATGATCGACGGCGCGCTGGGTTTAGAGGCCGCCTGGGCCGCCGCCCATGTGGACGAGGACCACGAGGCGCGGCTTTGGGGCGCGGACGAGGAAGCCTCCTCCCGCCGCGCCGCCCGGCTCAAGGACATGCGCGCGGCCTATGAGCTTTACGCGGCGCTTGAAGGGTGAAAAGGGAGCGGCGCGCCAGCTTGGCGCACGCCGGCTCACTCCACGTCCTCGACCTTGTCCGGCCCGCCGCCGTAAATGCGCTGGGCCAGAGCCGCCTCCATGAAGGGGTCGAGGTCGCCGTCGAGCACTTCGTCCGGGGTTCCGGAGACGACGCCGGTGCGCAGGTCCTTCACCATCTGATAGGGCTGGAGCACATAGGAGCGGATCTGGTGGCCCCAGCCGATCTCTGTCTTGGCCGCGTTGATCTTCTCGGCCTCGGCCTCGCGGATTTCGATTTCACGTTCATAGAGGCGGGCGCGCAGCATGTTCCAGGCGGTGGCGCGGTTCTTGTGCTGCGAACGCTCCATCTGGCAGGCCACCACGATGCCGGTCGGAACATGGGTGATGCGCACCGCGGAATCGGTCTTGTTGATGTGCTGGCCGCCGGCGCCCTGCGCGCGATAGGTGTCGATGCGGCAGTCGCTTTCGTTGATCTGGATGTCGATGCGGTCGTCCACCACCGGATAGACCCAGGCGGAAGCGAAGCTCGTGTGGCGGCGGGCGTTGGAATCGAAGGGCGAGATGCGCACCAGCCGGTGCACGCCCGATTCGGTCTTGGCCCAGCCATGGGCGTTGTGGCCCTTGACAAGCAAAGTGGCGGATTTGATCCCGGCCTCTTCGCCGTCGGTTTCCTCGATCAGCTCGACCTTGAACTTGTGGCGCTCGGCCCAGCGCGCGTACATGCGCAGGAGCATGCGCGCCCAATCGCAGCTCTCCGTGCCGCCGGCGCCCGAATGGACTTCGATATAGGTGTCGTTGGCGTCGGCCTCGCCCGAGAACAGGGCCTCGATCTGCCGGCGTCCGGCCTCGGCCTTGATGCTCTTGAGCTGGTCGATCCCTTCGAGTTCGGCAGAGTCGTCGCCTTCCATCTCGCCCAGTTCGATCAGCGTGACGGCGTCCTCGAGATCGCGCTCCATTTTCGTCATCGAACCGAGTCGATCCTCGAGCTCGGTGCGCTCGCGCATCAGTTTCTGCGCGTTTTCGGGATCGTCCCAGAAATTGGGCTCTTCGGATTTGGCGTTCAGTTCGGCGAGGCGGCGGGTCGAGTTCTCGACGTCAAAGATGCCTCCTCAGCAGCCCGACTGACTGCTTGATCTGCTCTATGAGCGACACGGCTTCCGCACGCATGATGATTCCTGATTCGATGAGGGAAGGGCACAGATAAGGGCCAAAAGGCCGTCAGTAAAGGCCGCCGGTTCCGGAGCCGATCTGCTGGTCCGTGCCGGGGGCGCCCGCGGGCGGCGCGCCGCCCTCGCCGCCGGCGCTGAAACTGTCGGGCGGGGCGGTGCCGGGCTTGAAAGCCTCCATGATCGATCCCTGGCCGGAGGAGCGCATGCCGGAGTGGAGATCGACCGAGATCAGCTTGATGCCGGGCGGGACGCGGAAGGGCGTGTCCGGCTTGCCGGCGAGCGCCATTTTCATGAAGTCGCGGAAGATCGGCGCGGCATAGAGCGCGGCCTGGGCCTTTTCGCCGGTGGAGCGCGGCTTGTCATAGCCGAGATAGACGCCGACCACGAGGTCCGTCGAAAAGCCGACGAACCAGAGGTCCTTGGCGTCGTTGGTCGTGCCGGTCTTGCCGGCGAGATGGCGGTTCAGCACCTTGATCGAAACGCCGGTGCCGCGCTCGATCACGCCTTCCATGATCGAGGTCATCTGAAAAGCGGTCAGCGGGTCGATGACCTGCTCGCTGTGGTCCACGAGCCTCGGCAGATTGCCGGGGTCGAAAGCATCGGCGTCGCAGCCGAGGCAGTCGCGGTCGTCGTGGCGGTAGATCGTTTGGCCCTGGCGGTCCTGGATGCGGTCGATCAGGGTCGGCTTGATGCGCTTGCCGCCATTGTCGAGCATCGCATAGGCGGTGACCATGCGCATCAGTGTGGTCTCGCCGGCGCCGAGCGCCATGGAGAGCACCGGCATCAGATTGTCATAGACGCCGAAACGGCGCGCATATTCGGCGATCAGCGGCATGCCGATGTCGCGCGCCAGCCGCACGGTCATCAGGTTCTTGGAATGCTCGATGCCGTAGCGCAGGGTGTGGGGGCCGTAATGGCCCTCCTCGAAATTCTCCGGCCGCCACACTTCGCCATTGGGCTGGACGATCTCGATCGGCTCGTCGAGGATGATCGAGGACGGCGTATAGCCATTGTCGAGCGCCGCCGAATAGACGATCGGCTTGAAGGACGAGCCCGGCTGGCGCCAGGCCTGAATGGCGCGGTTGAAGGACGACTGGTCGAAGGAGAAGCCGCCGACCATGGCGAAGACACGGCCCGTATAGGGGTCCATCGCGATCAGCGCGCCGGAAATCTCGGGAACCTGACGCAGCCGGTACTGACCGGGCTTGCCGTCGACGGGCTCGACATAGACCACGTCGCCGGGCTCGAGCGCCTGGCGCAGGCGCTTGCGGATCCAGCGCGCGCCGTCCGCCGTGATCACGCCGGTCGCCCGCTGCGGGGACAGATCGCCGGATTTCTCGCGCGGCGGCTGAAGGCCGATGCGCGCGTCGGACTCGGAGGTCTCCAGCACGACGGCGAGGCGCCAGGGCGCGACGTCGCCGAGCGCGGAAACCTGCCCCAGCGCCTGGCCCCAGTCCGACCCGACGTCGATCCGCCTGATCGGGCCGCGATAGCCGTGGGCCTCGTCGAAACGCACCAGACCGTCCACCAGGGCCTTGCGCGCCATCAGCTGCATCTTGGGGTCGAGGGTCGTGCGCACCGACAGGCCGCCCTCATAGAGTTTTTTGTCGCCATAGCGGTCGCCGAGTTCGCGGCGGACCTCCTCGGCGAAATAGCCAGCCTCCATCGTGTCGGGCGAAAGCGTGCGCGGATTGACGTTGAGCGGCTCGGCCATGGCGGCGTCGCCCTGCTGGCGCGTGACATAGCCATTTTCGACCATGCGCTCGATCACATAATTGCGCCGGGCGATCGCGGCCTCGCGGTTATGGAAGGGATTGTAGTTGTTCGGCGCCTTGGGCAGGCCGGCGAGATAGGCGGCCTCGGCGACGGTCAGTTCGTTGACTGACTTGTTGAAATAGTTCAGCGCGGCGGCGGCGACGCCGTAATTGCCGAGGCCGAGATAGATTTCATTGAGATAGAGTTCGAGGATGTGGTCCTTGGAATAGGCCTGCTCGATGCGCAGGCTCAGAAGCGCCTCCTTGAACTTGCGGTCGAACGAGCGCTCGTTGGTCAGGAGGAAGTTCTTGGCAACCTGCTGGGTGATGGTCGAGGCGCCCTGGATGTGGCGCGTGCCCTGGGCGAGCACCATGACGGCGCGCATCACGCCTTCCGGGTCGATGCCGTGATGGCTGTAAAAATTCTTGTCCTCGGCCGAGATGAAAGCTTCCTTCACCAGATTGGGAATGGCGTAGGACGGCAGGTAAAGCCGGCGCTCATGGGCGTATTCCGCGAGGATCGATCCGTCGCCGGCATGGATGCGGGTCATGATCGGCGGGTCGTAATTCTTGAGCTGGCTATAGTCCGGCAGGTCTTTCGAATAGGCATAGACCAGGGCGCCCACCGCCAGAGCGCCGCCCACGAAAACAATCGCGCCTGTTGCAAAGAGAAAGCCGAAGAGCCGGGCGATCAGACGCATTCAAAAACCTTTCGCGGCGCCGCGCGCGACGCCTCCCGTCGCGCGCCGGGCCGATTGTCGTGGATTCGCGGAGCGAGGCTCAGCCTATACCATTTCGTCCGGCGGCGCGCCAAATCTGGCGCCGCGCGCCGCGCTTTGCGGCCGGATTCGCGACGGATGCTAGTTGCCCGCGCTTTGTGTCGCTTTAAGGGCGGCGGCGGCGGCCGGCGGACGCTGCTCGGCGAAGAAATGGTCGATCGCCTTGGCGACCTGGGCCGCGGCCTTGGCGCGCCAGTCGGGCGAGGTCAGGTCGGCGACGTCCCTGGCGTTGGAGAGATAGCCGAGTTCGAGCAGGACGGACGGGACGTCCGGCGACTTGAGCACCACGAATCCGGCGGACCGCCGGGGGTTCTTGTTGAGGCGCGCCGCGACCTTGAAATATTCGCCGAGCGAGCGGGCGAAGACGCCCGAAAAGGCGCGCGTCTCGCGCCGGGTCAGGTCGAGCAGGATGTCGTTGACGTCGCCGGAGTCCTGCTGGGTCTCCTCGCCGGCCGAGGAATCGGCCATGTTCTCGTGTTCGGCGATCCGGGCGGCCTCGGCGTCGGACGCGCGGTCGGAAACCGTATAGATGGTCGCGCCGGAGACGTCGTCGGCGCGGCGCAGGGAGTCGGCGTGAACCGACACGAACAGGGCCGCGTTGAGCCGCCGGGCGAGGCGCGTTCTTTCGCCGAGCGAAATGAATCTGTCGTCGTCGCGGGTGAAGACGACGCGATAACGCCCATCGGCGGAGAGCCGGGCGCCCAGAGCCTTGGCGAAATCGAGCACGATGGATTTTTCGACCGCGTGATTCCGACCCAGGGCGCCTGAGTCGACGCCGCCATGGCCGGGATCGATCACGACGACCGGCTTGTCCGAAGGCGAGGGCGCGGGGAGGGCCGGCGGCGGAGCGTCGGCAAGGGCCTGGCGCCGCGCGCCCGCGCGGGCCGCCGCCTTGAAGGCGGATTCGGTCGAGGGCGCGAGGACGAGGGTCAGCTCCGCGGCGCCGGGAACCGGGGCGCAGGCGACCGAGACGATTTCGGCGGGGCCGGTCAGGTCGGCGACGATGCGCGATTTTCCCGGCCCGAGGCGGCCGAAGCGGAACGAGGCGATCAGCCCGGCCGTCGGCGCGGCTGCGCCTTTGGGATGAATCCCTGTCGCCGCGGCGGGCGCCGGCGCGCCAGCGGCGGGATCGATCTGGAAATTGACCTCGGGCAGGTCGATGACGGCGCGCGCCGGCCCGCCCAGAAGATAGGCCTCGGTCTTGACGCAGGATTGCAGGGTGAAGGAAAGCCGGGTCTGGCGGCCCTGGACTTCGCTGTGGGCGGCTATGGCCACCGGCGGCGCGGTTTGCGCGCGCACTGCTCCGACGGGCGCGGCAAAGGCCAGCGCCATGGCCGCGCCGAATGCGGCGCGCTGCGGAAGACGGGAGGCCACGGGTTGGCGCATGTCGCGATCCGGAGGCGTTCTTCTTGAACTTCATTCAGGGGCCGCGAGGCGGCCATCCGACTTAAGAACACGAAATCATTAACGGCCATTTACCGCAATAGGCCTTTTTGGCCGTCGGAACTGTCGCCCATCGGCAACACGCGTTGAAAACTTGCCAAAGCCTCGGTCGATCGTTTACAAGGGTGTTGTTCCAGTCCGGGCGCGGCGCGATTCGCGCCGCACGACAGGGGGACGAGTTTTCCGGCCGCCGCGCGCCCGCCAGATTTCCGGGCAAATCAGCGTGGCGCCAGGCTATCCGCCCCTGATCGTCAGCCGTTTTGGACATTGTCCGGCGCCGTTGTCGCGCTGGAGGATAGGTGAAGATTTGTTCGTGCTCGCAAAAAAGCTTCGCGATGGGCTTCCAGGCCTCGCGAAAGCCGCCGCCAGCGACCTGTTCGGCTCTTCGCCGCGCCGGTCGGCGGGGCGTCGGTTTGCGGGCTTGACTTCGCCGCTCTTCCACGCGCTTTTGCGCCGGCTGGGCTCCGCGCCCGTCGTTTTACGCCGCGTTTCGGCGCGGCCCGCCGTCACTTCACCAACATCCGCAACCCTATCTCGCAAGGCGCGCCCGATAAGGCGCGTCGCGGCGCGCGTTCTCCGTCCGGGATCTTTCCCTTTCGCCGGAGCACGCGCTCGAACCGACGCGGCCCACCGCCGCGCCTTGCCAACACGAGTTCGCAATGGCCAACAAAATGCTGATCGACGCCTCCCACCCCGAAGAAACGCGGGTGGTGGTGCTGAGGGGACATAGAGTCGAAGAGTTCGATTTCGAATCCGCCTCCAAGAAACAATTGCGCGGCAATATCTATCTGGCGAAAGTCACCCGGGTAGAGCCGTCTCTTCAGGCCGCTTTTGTCGAATATGGCGGAAACCGCCACGGATTCCTCGCCTTCTCGGAAATCCATCCCGATTATTACCAGATTCCGCACGCGGATCGGCAGGCCCTGCTCGAAGAGGAATTCCGGGCCCACCGCGAGGAAGAGGACGAGGAGCCGGGCCGCCGCCGCAGCCGCCGCAACCGGCGCGGCGCGGAGCGCCGCGGCAACAATGACGACGAGCGCGTGACCGGCGAAGTCGCCGCCGAGGAAGGGCAGACCGCCGCCGAGGACGGTCAGGGCGCGGAGCCGGGCGATGGCGCCGCCGCGGCCGAAATCGCCGTCGAGGAGGGAGCCGTCGAGGCCGGCGCCGAGGCGGCCGAAGCGGCGACGCCCGAGGTCGAGACGGTCGAGGCGCCCGTCGCCACGATCCGGATCGAAGAGGCGCCGCAATGGCTGCCGGAGGATCGC
>JAJYCZ010000171.1 GCA_021777915.1 Pseudomonadota bacterium
CGTGCCGTGATCAAATTATCTCGATCGGCCCGTTGGCGGCCTTCCAGGCCTCGAATCCTCCGGCGAGATTGAATATCCTGTCGAAATCATAGCCCATGTCCACCAGCATCTTGGCGGCAAGAGCCGAGCGGCCGCCGGTGGCGCAATAAAGGATGATTTTTTCGGCGCGCGCCATCTCGGGCTTGTGCATGGTGGATTCCGGATCGGCGAAGAATTCCAGAAAGCCGCGGGCGGCGTGAAGGGCGCCCTCGATCTCGCCCTTTTCGAGTTCGAACGCCTCGCGCACATCGAGAAAAAGCACGGATTTCTGACCTGCGAGGGGGAGGGCGTCATGGACGGAGATCGTCTCGATGAACGCATTGGCCTCGGCAAGCATCTGTTTGAAGCCCTTTTTCAACGGCTGCTGCAAGGTCATTCAGGCTTTCTTTCGTTGTCGTTCAGGCGGCGTGACGGCGCAGAAGGTTTCCGCCAGGGTCGAGACGAATTTCCCGACAGCCGCGCCGCTCAGGGAGTAGAATACGGTCTGCCGGGAGCGGCGGGTCTTGACGATCCGGTCCTTGCGCAGCAGAGCGAGGTGACGCGAAATGGTCGAGATCGGGACTTCGGCGGCTTTGGCGAGCGTCGTGACATTGCACTCGCGCCCCGAAAGGGCGCAGACAATGCGCAAGCGCGCGGGGTGGGCCAGCGCCTTGATGAGATCGCAAGCCTCGTCCGCCGCCGACTCAATAAGGTCGATATCGAACCCCTTGACATTCATGCCCCACTATTTGCATATATTTGAATATATGTAAATCTTAATTTGCGCGCCCCTCTCGGCGCGCTTTTCACAGGGACCACCGTGACCGCGAGCCGTTACATGCCCAACCGAAAGCTCTCCTTCCTTCTTGCCCTGGGCCTTGGCGCCATCGCCGCCGGCGCGGCGCTTTCCGGCGCGGCGCGGGCAGGGGAATTCGTCGTCGAAAAGCGCGCCATCACCGACATGAAGGCGATGTTCGGCCAGGTGGAGAGCCGCGACATCGTGCCGGCGCGCACACGGATCGGCGGGGTTCTGGCGAGCCGCACAGTGGACGAGGGGACGCAGATCAAGGCAGGCGACGTGATCGCGACCGTGGCCGACGAAAAGCTGGCCTTGCAGGCCCAATCGCTCGACGGCCAGATCAAGGCGCTGCAATCGCAGCTCGACAACGCCAAGGTCGCCCTGAAACGAGCGGAAGACCTGCTGCCGCGCGGCTTCATCACCAAGGCGGCCTTCGATCAGGCCAAGACCAATGTCGACGTCTTGCAGCACCAGGTCGATTCGATGCGCTCGCAGCGCGACGTCGTGCAGCAGCAGATGAGCGAGGGCGATGTGCTGGCGCCCAAGGACGGGCGGGTGCTGACGATCTCGGTGGTCACCGGTTCGGTGGTGATGCCGGGCGAGGCGATCGCGCGGATCGCGGCGGGACCGCTTTTTCTGCGCCTCAGCCTGCCGGAGCGGCACGCGGCGCTGCTGAAGCTCGGCTCGCAGGTCGCGCTGACGCCGCGCGGCAAGGACGCCAGCTCCGATGTCGTGACCAGTCTCGGCGCGATGCGCAAGGGAAAGATCGTGAAAATCTATCCCGAGATCGAGAACGGCCGGGTTCTCGCCGACGCGGAAGTCAGCAAACTCGACGATTATTTCGTCGGCGAGCGCGTGCAGGTCTATGCGCCGGTGGGTGAGCGCGAGGCGATTCTGGTTCCGCGTTCGGCGGTGACGACCCGCTCGGGCGTCGATTATGTGCGCGTGCTGCGCCGCGAAGGACCGCTCGACGTGGCGGTGGTCTTCGCCGAGGCCTCCGAGCCGGGAATGGTTGAAATTCTCACCGGCCTCGCCCCCGGCGACAAGGTGCAGGTTCCATGAGTCCCGCGCCGACGAGTTCCGATCCTATGAACGAGACCAAGCCTCAAAACCCGCGCGGCGGGGCTGAACCTTCCCGCGCCCGCTCCCTCGGCATCGCCGGGTCGCTGACCAAATCCTTCATCACCTCGCCCCTGACGCCGCTGCTCCTGATCGCGGCCCTGGCGCTCGGCCTGATTGCCCTGGTGACGCTGCCGCGCGAGGAAGAGCCGCAGATCGCCGTGCCGATGGTCGACATCGTCGTCCAGGCCAACGGCCTGAAGGCGGCCGACGCGGTCAAGCTGGTGACCGAGCCGCTGGAGACCATCGTCAAGGGCATCAACGGCGTCGAGCACGTCTATTCCAAGACTTTTGACGATCGGGCCATCGTCACGGTGCGCTTTCTGGTCGGCTCCTCGACCGACGCGGCGATCCTGCGCGTGCATGACAAGGTGCGCGCCAATATGGACAGGATCCCGGCGGGCGTTCCGGAGCCCCTGATCGTCGGTCGCGGCATCGACGACGTCGCCATCGTCGTCCTGACCCTGTCGCCCAAGCCCGACGTCGCGTCGCGCTGGAGCGCGGACGGGCTGACGGCGGTCGCCCGCGAATTGCGCACCGATATTTCCAAACTCGACAATGTCGGCCTGACCTATCTCGTCGGCGATCAGGCCGACGAACTGAGGGTCGAGCCGAATCCGGAAGCTCTCGCCAAATACGGCGTGACGCTGCAGCAGCTCGCGGCCAAGGTCGAGGGGGCGAATAGCGCCTTCCGGGCCGGCCTGATCCGTGACAACGGCCTGCAGATCGAGACCGTCGCCGGCCGCACCCTGCAGACGATTCCCCAGATCGGCAATCTCCTGATCACCACCCGCGACAATCGTCCGGTCTATCTGCGCGACGTGGCGCGGGTCGAGATCGTCGGCGAGCCCAACGAGACGCGGGTCGGCCGTTACGTCAAGGACGGCAAGGGCGGCTTGCGGGGAACGCCGGCGGTGTCGGTGGCCATCGCCAAGCGCGCGGGCTCGAACGCGGTGCTGATCGCCCAGCAGATCATCGACCACCTCGAACCCCTGAAGGGAACGGTGGTTCCCAACGACATCAATGTCGAAGTGTCGCGCAATTACGGCCAGACCGCGAACGAGAAGGCCAACGAACTCCTGTTCCATCTGGGCCTCGCGACGATTTCGATCGTGGCGCTGGTGGTCTTCGCCATCGGCTGGCGCGAGGGCCTGGTGGTGGCGATCGTCATTCCGACGACCATCCTGCTGACCCTGTTCGCGGCGCGGCTGATGGGCTACACGCTCAACCGCGTCAGCCTTTTCGCGCTCATCTTCTCGATCGGCATTCTCGTAGACGACGCCATCGTCGTGATCGAGAACATCGCGCGGCACTGGGCGATGCATGACGGGCGGACGCGCATCCAGGCCGCGATCGACGGCGTGGCCGAGGTCGGCAATCCGACCATTGTCGCCACCCTGACCGTGGTCGCGGCGCTGCTGCCGATGCTGTTCGTGTCGGGCCTGATGGGGCCCTATATGAGTCCGATCCCGTCCAACGCTTCCGCCGCGATGGTGTTCTCCTTCTTCGTGGCGGTGATCCTGACCCCCTGGCTGATGATCAAGATCGCCGGCAAGGCGCCGCCCGCCCATCACGAGGCGAGCGACGGCGGCAAGCTTGGCAATCTCTACCGCGTCTTCGCCGCCCCGGTTCTACGCACACGAAAGTCGGCCAAAAAATTCCTGATCGTCGTCGGGGTGGCGACCGTCGCCTCGCTCAGCCTGTTCTATTTCAAGCTGGTGACGGTGAAGCTTCTGCCCTTCGACAACAAGTCGGAAATCGCCATCGTCGCCGACCTGCCGTTCGGGACCTCGGTCGAGGAGACCAACCGCGTGCTGCGGGCGGCGATCGAACGGGTGCGGGACATTCCCGAAATCACCTCCTTCGAAATCTATGCGGGTACCGCCGCGCCGTTCAATTTCAACGGTCTGGTGCGCCATTACTACATGCGCAACTCGCCGGAAATGGGCGACGTGCAGGTCAATCTGACCTCCAAGGACGAGCGGTCGCGCTCCAGCCACAACATCGCTCTGGAGATCCGCCATCGCCTCGAAGGGCTCAAAATGCCGCCGCATGGCTCGGTGAAGGTGGTCGAGCCGCCGCCCGGGCCGCCGGTTCTGGCGACACTGCTGGCGGAAATCTACGGCCCGGACGCCGAGACCCGTCGCGCCATCGCGGCGCAGGTGCGCAAGGCCTTCGAAAGCGCGTCCTTCATCGTGGACGTCGACGATTCCTACGGCGTCCAGGCGCCGCGCAAGCGCATCGAGATCGACCAGGACTCGCTCGAATTCTTCGGCGTCCAGCAGAGCGACGTGTTCCAGACGCTCAGCCTGCTCTATGGCGACAAGGTGGTGGGCTATTCGCATCGCGGCGGCGGGCGCGAGCCCCTGCCGATCCGGCTGGCGCTCGCCAAGAACGAGCGCAGGCTCGACGAGGCGGCGTTGACCACGCCGGTTCCGGCCAACAGCCTGCCGGGCAACCGCTCGGTGGTGGAGCTGGGGGACGTCGTGCGCGTCGTCGACGAGAAATCGTCCTTCCCGGTTTTCCGCCACAACGGCCGCTTCGCCGAAATGGTGACCGCCGAGCTCGCCGGCGCCTATGAGGCTCCGCTTTACGGCATGCTGGCGGTGGACCAGAAGCTGGACGAGATGAAGTTCCCGGACGGCCTCGCCAAGCCGCGGATCATCTTCCACGGCCAGCCGCTCGAAGAGTCGAAACCCGCCCTGCTGTGGGACGGCGAATGGGAGGTGACCTGGGTGACCTTCCGCGACATGGGCGCGGCCTTCATCGTGGCCCTGGTCGGGATTTACATCCTGGTGGTGGGGCAGTTCAAATCGTTCAAGCTGCCGCTGGTGATCCTGACGCCGATCCCGCTGACCTTCATCGGCATCATGTTCGGGCACTGGATTTTCCGCGCTCCCTTCACCGCGACCTCGATGATCGGCTTCATCGCGCTCGCCGGCATCATCGTGCGCAATTCCATCCTGCTGGTGGACTTCGTGCGCAACGCCAATCCGAAGAAGGGCCTGCGCAATGTGCTGCTGGAGGCCGGCGCCATCCGCTTCAAGCCGATCCTGCTGACGGCGCTGGCGGCGATGATCGGCGCGGCGGTGATCCTCTCCGACCCGATCTTCCAGGGCCTGGCGATTTCCCTGCTGTTCGGCCTCGCCTCCTCGACCGCCCTGACCGTGCTGGTCATCCCGGCGATCTATGTGGTGATGCGCGGCGGCCCGAAGTTCGACGAAAGCTGAGGCCGGTCCCGGCTGGGATTCGGGGGAAACTGAACGCGCGGGCGCCGCAGGATTTTGAACCTCGTCCAACGCGCGATCGCCCGCTCGATCAGGCGGCGCCATCACGGCGCTTTGCCGGCGGCGGAGTTTTCTCCGCGTTGAGCATCCAGCTGATTTTCGGCTCCGCCTTTTGGGCCTATGTACCCCTCCGAAAGATTCCTTGAGCGCCGGGCCGTCTATTGGTTTGATTAGGCGAGAAAAATCGTCCGTTTGAAGGGCGCGCGCCCATGACATCGTCAGTATCGCAAAATTGGCTCCACGTCGGCAGGAACCTGACTTTAGCGGCAACAACCGCGCGCCGATTTCTCGATCTGTCGCCTCGCGAGCGTCTGGCTCTGTTCACGCAGTGCAAGAACGAAGGCATTCACGCTTACGCCGCGCAGCAACTGGCTGAAGCAATCGGTCAGGCTCGGGAATTTGTGTCCTTGCTGCAGAGCGCGGAAGAGGCCTGGTTCAAAGCTGCCAAAGAACAAGCTACGGGCGCCCGAAAACGCCGCTTCCGCACTGAGCGCGTCAGCGCCAGAAGGGCCGCGGGTTCGGCTGAACGGACACAGGCCCGGTAGACTTTCCGCTTTCAGGTCGGCGATGGTCGGCGGCGGGGCTCAGACATTCGGCCAGAAAGGCGCCGGCCAAGGCCGCGCCCTCGGGCGTCACCTTATGGCTGACGCCGGGCAGGATTTCGACCCGGACCCGGACGCCCAGCGCCTGCAGGGCGACGGCGGCGTCGCGGCTTTCCTGGGCGGGAATGGCTGGGTCGTCCGCGCCGTGAACGAGCAGGGCGGCGGCGCCCGGCCGAGGCGCGAGCGGCGGCGGCGAGGCCAGCCGCCCGGAAAAGGCGACGACGCAGGCGATGGGCCAACGGCCGGAAACCACCGCGTCGAGCGCCATCATCGCGCCTTGCGAAAAGCCGACCAGCGCAACGCGGCTCAAATCGCTGCTGAGGCCGTGATCCGCGATGACGCTTCCCAGCAGCGCGTCGAAGGCCGGGCGCGCCGCGGCGAGGCGCTGTGGCCGGCTTTCACGGGTGACGCCGTCGAGGCTGAACCATTGCCGTCCGCCGCGCAGGCCGTCGAAGGGCGCGTCGGGGGCGGCAAAGGCGGTCGTGGGCAGGGTCGTCCGCCAGTCGTCGCCAAGCGGCGCAAGCTGGCTCCCATCGGCGCGAACGCCGTGCAGAAAAATCACGAGCGAAGACTTCATGGCGCGCCCCGGGCGTCAAATCGCGTTGAGCAAAAGGATCGACCGGACGGCGCGGCGAGTCAATCGGGCTTCAGGCGGGCTTCGGGCGGGAGGAAACTGGCGTGGATTCCGAGAGTTGGGGCGTCTCACGTTCAACAAGGCAGCCGCCGCGCCGTGGCAAAAACGCTTTGCGCCACGGCGGAAGCAGGCTATTCAAGGAACATGGTCGGCAACAAGATCAGCGCGCTTCTAGCCTTGCATAGCGAAGGCCGTTTTCTCTTTGGCCGCGACAGGATCGCTCTTCTCGAAAAAGTGGCCGAACTCGGCAGCATCGCCAAGGCAGCCAAGGCGACGGGTTTCAGCTATAAAACGGCGTGGGATTCGGTCAACGCCGTGAACAATCTTCTGCCGACGCCCGCTTTTCTGACCCGGCCGGGCGGACGCTCGGGCGGCGGGGCGGAAATCACCGAAGAAGGTCGGCGACTGATCTCGGTCTTCCATCGCCTGGAAGAACGACTCTCGGCCATTTCCAATCTTATCGCCGAAGAGGGTGTTTCCGGACAGGAAGAGGCGCTGCTGTGGGCGATCGGCGTCCGCGTTTCCGCGCGCAATGTGTTCCAGACGGAGGTGGCGCAGGTCAAGCGGTGGCCGGTCGACGTCGAGGTTTTGCTCAAATTCGGCGCCGACCGTCAGATCATGGCTCTCGTCACCAACGAGGCGGCGGACGATCTCAAGCTCAAGGCCGGGCGCAAGGCGCTCGCTCTCATCAAGGCTCCGTTCGTCAAGCTGTTTTCGGCGGATGACGCCCCCGAGTCCGATCTCAACCGTTTCGAAGGCGTGGTGAC
>JAJYCZ010000172.1 GCA_021777915.1 Pseudomonadota bacterium
ACTCGCGCGTGGTCGAACGCAAGAAATACGGCAAGCGCAAGGCCCGCCGCAGCTTCCAGTTCTCGAAGCGCTGATCGTCACGATCATTCTGCGAAGCGGCGGGCCAAAAGCCCGCCGTTTTCTTTTGTTAGGCCATAAGGTAGTACGAAGACAGGGGTCAATTGTGGCGCTCAAGAAAGCCTTGTTTCTGCACACCCAAAAAACCGCTGGTACTTCTGTCACGGAACTTGCTTGGGCCAATTATGGACATGGCAATGTTATGAGCCATGATGACTTTTTACGTTTCGATGATGACGCAATAGATCGCACCCCGTTTCTCTCGGGGCACTTCGGGTTTGGCTTCGCTAGAGAAAGAATGGCTCAGCGATACGCGTTCACGTTCCTTCGCGAGCCTGTCGAACGACTTCTTTCATTATATAGCTTCTGTCGGGGGCAAACAACGGATGCCTACCCGATATACGCGGCGGCTCGTTCCCTGCCCTTGGATAAATTTTTGGTTGCTTGGCAACAACTTACAGGAATCGAAAAGATAATCTACCGTGAAACGATTTGGAACCACCAAGCGTGGCAGCTCTGCTTCGGTTGGATGCGGGACGTCTACAACCCTGACAGGGTGACTGCGTTTCATTTCTCTGAGGCCGCGTTGTTGACGAATGCGCAGGTAAACCTTTTGCGGTTTGATCATGTGGGTTTTACCGAAAGTTTTGATATGGATCTGGCAACGATTGCAAAAGAGCTTGGGCTTACAGTTGGAGAGCGGTCGCCAAGAGCGAACGCAACCGAAAGACGCGTGCGCCTTGATGAGTTGCCCGCTTCAACGGTCGGCTTGCTACGCAGCTTTACGGAACTCGATAATGAACTCTACGCCAAGGCTTTGGCGATGCGTCGCTCTTCGTTTCCTTCAACCCAGCCCGACCATCCGTCGAGTGCGAAATGAAACGCGCGGCGCTGGCGGAAAAATCGGCAGCTTTGGCTGTGTGCATTCATCGCCTGCGCTTGACGGATTGAGCGGGTTGCGCCTGGGCCAAAAGATTGGGGAACAGATTCCCCCTGCTGACGCAATGCAGTAAAAGCGGGCGAGGTCGCCTTGGTTTTTGGTGCGGCTTGTCGTGGCAAGGGCATCGTGATGGTTCATGCAGTCAGCAACTATAAAATCTTCATCGACGGCGAGGCCGGCACCACCGGCCTGCAGATCCGGGAAAAGCTTTCCGGGCGCAAGGATGTCTCGATTGTCTCGATCGCCCCCGACAAGCGCAAGGACGCCGGGGCCAAGGCCGAAATCCTGCGCCACGTCGACCTGACCATTCTCTGCCTGCCCGACGCCGCCGCCAGGGAGAGCGTGGCTCTCGTCGATTCGCTCGGGTCCGAAGGCCCGCGCGTGCTCGACGCCTCCACGGCGCATCGGGTCGCGCCCGGCTGGACCTATGGTTTTCCCGAGCTTGGCCCGGATCAGGACAGGGAGATCGCCGCCGCGCGAAAAGTCTCCAATCCCGGCTGCTACGCCACCGGCGCCATCGCCATCCTGCGGCCGCTGGTCGAGGCCGGGCTGATCGATCCGGGCCAGCCGCTGGCGATCAATGCGGTATCGGGTTTTTCAGGCGGCGGAAAGCAGATGATCGAGGCCTATGAGGCCGGACGCGCGCCCGCCTTCGAGATTTACGCGCTCGGCCTGGAGCACAAGCATGTTCCTGAAATCATGGTCTATGGCGGCTTGAGGGCGCGGCCCCTGTTCGTCCCCTCGGTCGGCAACTTCCGGCAGGGCATGCTGGTGAGCCTGCCGCTCTGCCTCGACGAACTTCCCGAAAAGCCCCAGGCCGGCGATCTCGAAGCGGTGCTCGCCGATCATTACGCCGGCCGGACCCATGTCCGGGTGGTCGCGGCGGAGGACAGCGGCCGGCTGGAGCCGGAGGCCCTCAACGACACCAACGATCTCGAAATCCGCGTCTTCGCCAATGAGGCGCGCCGCCACGCCGTGGTCGTGGCGCGACTCGACAATCTCGGCAAGGGCGCCTCGGGCGCGGCGGTGCAGAACCTGGACCTGATGCTCGGGCTCGGCCCATAGGGCCGAGCGCCATTTTGCGGGGCCTCAGTCGGCCGAAACGACGCCGCCCCGGATCACGGTCACATGACCTTGGGCCGGAGCAAGCCCGTGGCGCCGGGCGACGCGGATGATCTTCGGGCCGGGGCGCTCGAAGGCGAAGGGAACATTATAGATCACGCCATTGCCGGTCGCGGTGTCGCTCGCGCCATAATAGCCGACTGGATAAATCGGGACTTGCACATAAACCGCGGTCGCGGGCGGATAGTCCGGCGCCGTTCCCGCGTTATAGGAAACATAGCCCCCGCCAAAGCCGCCGCCGCCATAATAGCCGCCCCCATAAAGGCCGGGCCGGTATGGCAGGGCCCAGCCGAAATCATAGCCCGGCCGGCCGTGCGGCAAGGCGTAGCCGAAGCTGTAGCCTTGCGGGAGCGGGGCGGGACGCGGATGGGGAACCGGGGCCGGATGGCCCATCACGCCGCGCATGGCCGGACGAGCAACCATGTGGCCGCCAAAACCGCCGGCAAAGGCCGGCGCCGCGGTCGCAACGGCGCTTGCAAGGACGAGACCGCCAATCCTGAAAGAACGAGCCATTTTTGCACTCCTGTCCCGTTACGAGACAGCCCCGAATGTCAAAGACCCGATCATGGATCCTTTTGGGACGCATCGGGGCGACCCTGCGAGAAACGAGCAAGGAAGGCGCCGCCTGGAGCGCCTTCGCAATCCATCACGTCGAACGCGCTTTCCATTTATAATATTTTAACGCAGTTCGGGGTCCGAAAAGTCGATCAACTTTTCGGGAAGATGCTTTGGCCCGGATCGGTTCGGGATTTCGGGTCAGGATTTTTCCCGGACATAGTCGCCGGGGGCGTCGCCGAGGATTTTCACCTTTCCGCCTCCCGGTTCTCGCGCGGAAACCTTTTCCGGCGCCTGCGCGTCGATCCACCTGATCCAGTCCGGCCACCACGAACCGGGATGCTCTTGCGCCGTGGCGACCCAGTCCTCGAAGGTCCCCGACGGGCGCGGCCCGGTCCAATACTGATATTTGGGCTTGGCCGACGGCGGGTTGATGACGCCGGCGATATGGCCCGAGCCGCCCAGCACATAGCGCATCTCGCCGCCGAACAGCTTGGCGCCGTTGAACACCGAGCGCGCCGGGGCGATATGGTCTTCCTTGGCCGCTAGATTGTAGACGGGGATCTTGACCTTGCCGAGGTCGAGCAAAACATCACCGAGCTTCATCTTCTTCTTGGCGAGCTGATTGTTGAGATAGCAGTTGCGCAGGTAGAAGGAATGATTGGCGCGGGGCATGCGCGTCGAATCGCTGTTCCACGCCAGAAGGTCGAAAGCCATCGGCTCGACGCCCTTCAGGTAGTTGTTGACGACATACGACCAGATCATCTCGTTCGGCCGCAGCATGTTGAACGTATTGGCCATCGAGCTGCTGTCGAGATAGCCGGACATCTGCATTTCCGATTCGATGTTCTTGATGCGGTCCTCGTCGGCGAAAATCTTCAGATCGCCGGGATCGGAGAAATCGACCTGGGTGGTGAAGAAGGTCGCGGCGGCGATGCGGTCGTCGCCCTTGGCCGCCATATAAGCCAGCGTCGCGGCGGTCAGGGTGCCGCCGACGCAATAGCCGATCGAGGTGACCTGGCGCTCGCCGGTGATCTTTTCGATCTGCTCCAGCGCCGCGAAAATCCCGTCCTTCATATAGGCATGGAAATCCTTGTCGGCGTGTTTGGGTCCGGGATTGACCCAGGAGACGCAGAACACCGTGAGGCCCTGGGACACCGCCCAGCGAATGAAGCTTTTGCTCGGATTGAGGTCGAGAATGTAGAATTTGTTGATCCAGGGCGGCACGATCAGCAACGGCCGGCGATAGACCTGCTCGGTCGTCGGCGCATATTGCAGCAGTTCGATCAGCTCGTTGCGGAACACCACCTTGCCCGGCGTGGTCGCCATGTTCACGCCGAGGACGAACTGGTCGTTGTTGGTCTGGCGGATTTTCAGATTGCCGCCGCCGGCCTCGATGTCCTCGGCCAGCATCTTCATGCCGCGCGCCAGATTTTCCGCTTCCGCCGTCCAGGTGGTGCGCAGCAATTCGGGATTGGTGAGAAGGAAATTGGAGGGCGACATCGCGCCCGAAAGCTGGCGCAGATAGAAGGACGCCCGGTCATGGGTGACCTTGTCGACATCAGCGTCCTCGACCATGTGGTTGGCCCATTGGTCGGCGATCAGATAGGCCTGGCGCAGGAAGTCGAAATAGGGATTGTCCCGCCAGTCCGGCGCGACGAATCGCTTGTCCCGCGGGTCGGTCGGCACGAAGGGCTCCTTCGCCTCGCCCGACAGGCGGAGCAGGGTGTTCGACCACAGGCCCATCAGATTGCTGGAAATGCTGGTCTGGGCCTCGATCGCGCGCTTGGGATCGGACAGCCAGTATTCCGCGACCTTGCCGAAGGTCTTCAGCGCTTCGGTGAGGTCTTCCGCGACGGTCGGCTTGGCGTGGCCCTCCTCGACCGGGCGGATCATCGCCGCGAAGGCCTTGCCGCCATGCTCCATGGCGACGGCGAAATTGTCCGCCATGCGCTGGAAATTGGGAAGGGTCGAGCCCATGGCCGAATCGGCGGGCTGTTCCGTCCCGGTCGCGGACGGCTTTTCGGCGGCGGGAGCCGGCGGCGGGGGCGGCGGCGCGGCCGTTTCAGGCGGCGCGGCCTCCACGGGCGCTTTTGTCCGGCGCGGCGCGGTCCCTTTGGCGACGCTCCTGCGCCGCTTTTCCTCGGTTTCGGTCATCAAACTTCCCCTGACGATTCATTCTTGTCGGCCGGGCGGCGCCAAATCAACGCGGCGGATCGTCCCGTTTCCGACATAATAAGACTTTATGCGCTCGAATGAGCAATGATCCGATGGTGGCGCCTCGTTAGAGCGACCTCCTGGGAACGATGCGCCGCCTTTGACGAAAGCCAAGCGAAAATGAAGGCTCCGACCCTTTCCCGCCGTCCGGCGCTTTTTGCGTCGCTCCTCGCGCTCGCCGCCGCGAGCATCGCGGGCGCCGCGAGCGCCCAGCAAAATCCCTTGCGGGCGCTGACCGACAAGCTGAACTGGACCTCGGAGGCCGGCGACGGGCCGGATTTCGTCACCCAGTCGCGTCCCGACCCCAGGACCATGGACTATTCGCCCCTCACCGGCGAGGAAAAGAAGCGGGTTCCGGTCAGGACGCCGGACCAGGTCAAGGCCGACATGGACCGGTTGATCAAGGCGCGCGGCGTCGCGGACGCCAAGGCCAAGGGCCTCGCCGCGGTCAAGGCCGATCCCGTCGCGCCCAACAAGGTCGCCCCGATCAAGGATGAATAGATTTTCATTGTAAAACCGCTGACATCGGCTTCGCGCGCATGCTAATGACCGCGTTTCCCGGCGATCGCCGGCCCGATGACGAAGCGAGGACGAAACGGATGAGCGATTTCTATCGCGTGCGGCGGCTGCCGCCCTATGTGTTCGAACAAGTCAATCGTCTGAAGGCCAAGGCCCGCGCCGCCGGCGCCGACATCATCGACCTCGGCATGGGCAATCCCGACCTGCCGACGCCGCGCCATGTCGTCGACAAATTGATCGAGACGGCGGGCAAGCCGCGCACCGACCGCTATTCCGCCTCCAAGGGCATCGCCGGCCTGCGCCGCGCCCAGGCCGCCTATTACGAGCGCCGCTTCGGGGTGAAGCTCGACCTCGACAGCCAGATCGTCGCGACGCTCGGCTCCAAGGAAGGCTTCGCCAACATGGCCCAGGCGATCACCGCGCCGGGCGATGTGATTCTCGCGCCCAATCCGTCCTATCCGATCCACGCCTTTGGCTTTCTGATGGCGGGCGGGGTGATCCGCTCGGTGCCGATCGAGCCCGACGAGAAATTTTTCCACGCCGCCGAGCGCGCGGTGCAGCATTCGATCCCAAAGCCCATCGCGGTCGTCGTCTGCTACCCGTCGAACCCGACCGCCACCGTCGCCTCGCTCGATTTCTACCGCGATCTGGTGACGTTTGCGAAAAAGCACGACATCTACATCCTGTCCGATCTCGCCTATGCCGAGGTTTATTTCGACGACAACGAGCCGCCGCCCTCGGTGCTGCAGGTTCCCGGCGCGATGGACGTCTGCGTCGAATTCACCTCCATGTCCAAGACCTATTCCATGGCCGGCTGGCGCATGGGCTTCGCGGTCGGCAACGAGCGCCTGCTCGCGGCTCTGGCGCGCGTAAAATCCTATCTCGACTATGGCGCCTATACGCCGATCCAGGTCGCCGCCGCCGCCGCGCTCAACGGCCCGGACGACTGCATCAGGGACATGCGCGCCACCTACCGCAAGAGACGCGACGTGATGGTCGAGAGCTTCGCCCAGGCCGGCTGGCAAATCCCGGCGCCTTCGGCCTCGATGTTCGCCTGGGCGCCGGTGCCGGAGCGGTTCAGCCGCCTCGGCAGCCTGGAGTTCTCGAAACTGCTGATCGAAAAGGCCGAAGTCGCGGTCGCGCCGGGCGTCGGCTTCGGCGAGCATGGCGAAGGCTTCGTGCGTCTGGCCCTGGTCGAGAACGAGCAGCGCATCCGCCAGGCCGCCCGCGGGTTGCGCCGCTTCTTCGACAGCGCCGATTCGTCCCTGCACAATTTGATCGACGCGCGGGCGCGCGCCTGAGGCCCGCGTCTTGAGGTGCAAAACCGAAATCCCGCGAAGGGTGGTCCGGGACGCGGATCGGTTTCGCGAAAAATGCACTGTTAGGGGAATCCGCGAGCAATGATGCGGGCGATGCGCGCCATCAACGGGACCTGCAACCGAGAATGTTTCCCAAATTCGTATCATGGCGTCGTAACACTGCGCAACATGATCGAGACGCGCGCGCGGGGCTGAGGCCCGGGGCCCATCGCCCCCGCAGCGCGCTGGCAGGTTCCTGCCGGCCAAGCCGCCGCGCTGTATTCGCGCCCTTAGGGGTCGGTCGGAAAGGCTCGCGCAAGGCGGTCGCGGCAACATGACGATGATCCTGAGCCGGAGCCGTCGCTGTGCCCAAATTCGCTTTTCACCTGACCTTGACCCGCCGGGTCTGGGCGCTCACCGCGCTCGCTCTCGCGACCATGACGCTGGGGACCGGCGTCGCGCTTGATCGGTTCGACGCCGCCATGCTCGACCTGCGCCGTGGGGAATTGCGCA